>JASIBM010000568.1 GCA_030045175.1 Streptosporangiaceae bacterium
GACCCGCCGCAGCAGGTCGAGACCGTCGGCGCCGCCGTCGAGCGCGGCGATCGGCTCGTGCTCCCTGGCCTCCGCGGGCAGCAGCGCCAGCTCGGCCGTGGGCACGTACGGCACGTTGGCCACGATGACGTCGACCTGGCCGCGCAGCGCCGCAGGCAGCGGGTCGTACAGGTCACCCAGGTAGACGTGACAGCCGGGCGCGGCCAGGTTGGCGCTTGCGCACCGCACAGCGACCGGGTCGACATCCACCGCGAATACCCGGAGGTCACCGTTCAGCGCGGCACAGATCGCGGCGCCGACAGCGCCCGAGCCGCAGCACAAATCCACGATCACCGCGCCAGGCCGCGCGCGGGCGACCGCCTGGCGCACCAGGAACTCGGTGCGCCTGCGCGGCACGAATACGCCGCGGCTCACGGCTATCTTCAGCCCGCAAAATCGCGCCCAGCCGATGACGTGCTCGATGGGCTCTCCCGCCGCCCGGCGATCCACCATCGCGCCGAGCTCGGCCTCCGTTCGCGCGGCCGAAGTGATCAGCTCGGCCTCGGCCTCGGCGAAGACGCAGCCCGCCGCCCTCAGCCTGCTCACGACCGAGTCCCCGATCGCTACCATCCGCCCAGAGGCCCCGGCTGAGTTACAATCCCGCGCCATGGGCCTGTTCTCAAAGAAAACAGCCGCTGAGGAACCGCCCGCGGCGCCAACCGTCGCTCAGGCGCTGGATCAGCTGGTCCAGACATCGGCTAAACCCTCGCTCTTCGCCCACTCGGAGTTCGTCAAGCAGGTCAGCTGCCCGCGCTGCGGAGCACCGAAGCGGTTGCCGTCCAAGACCGCCTACCTGTACTGCGACCATTGCGGATCGCTGGTCGACTACGACTTCAGGCTGGCGAACTCCGACACCAACGCGGGGCTGACCAATACGGTCTACCACCGCCTGGTCGCGCCCGTGCAGGCGCTGCTCAACCAGGCCCGCGCGACGGGTGCCGCAGACCGCTACCGCGAGCTGATCAGGCCCGTGTTCGCTGAGTGGATCCGCGAGTGCCCGCAGGCCGTCTCGCCGCGCGCGAGGACCGACGAGGAATTCAGGGACAAGATGGTCACCTACCTCGTCGAGTGCGCCGTGGGCAAGGAGTTCGACCCGAAGATCACCCAGCTCGACCAGCAGATGAACGCCGCGATCGCCAGGCTCGAACGGTGGCCAAACGGCGACGGGCCATGGCGGGTAAGCAACGGCATCTGGCAGGTGGCCGAGCTGTTCAAGCAAGAGATGGAGCTGACCTACCAGCTCCTCGAGGCCACCGGGGTGCTGGCCATCGACCCGGACGAGGCGCCGCCCGGGGTGCCGCTCCGGATGGAGTACTCGACCTTCTGCCAGGGCTGGCTGCCCCACCTCGCGCCTGGTGACTCCGATAAGTTCCTCGGCCTGTTCGGGCTGACCGGGCAGTACCACAGGGTGGACGTCACCGACGCGGTGACCAAGAAGTGCGGCTCCTGCGGGGACGAGCTCAGAGCCCTGCCAGAGGCCAGCGCGGTCATTTGCGAGTCCTGCGGCCGCAAGCTTGACATCGCAGGCGGCGAGACCCCGTGCCAGACCTGTGGCGCACCGCTGTCGTTCCCGGTTGGCGTCAGCGGCCTGGAATGCCCCTATTGCCACAGCGGTACCCACCGGATCTGACCCGGCTAGGGGCTTGACCCGGCCTGGGCTTGACCCGGCTAGGGCTTGACCCCGGCCAGGGGCCGGGATTGCGCAATCGCGGCGCAGCGCGCGGAGCGTGCCCGCCCTTAGGCTCGAGGCGGTGATCACGCAGACCGATCTTGAGCTGGCCGACGGCCGCGTCCTGCACGTCTATGACACCGGTGCCGACGGCGACGCGCGCGACCTGGCCATCATGTGGCTGCACGGCACGCCGAGCATAGGCGCGCCGCCCGAGCCGTTGTTTCCCGCGGCGGCCAGGCTCGGCATCCGCTGGGTGTCATACGACCGGCCGGGCTACGGAGGCTCAACCCCGCGACCGGGCAGGGACGTGGCGTCGGGCGCCAGGGACATAGCAGCGGTCGCCGACTCACTCGGCATCGACAGGTTCGCCGTCATGGGCCACTCAGGCGGCGGGCCGTACGCCCTGGCGTGCGGCGCACTGCTGCCTCATCGCATCGTGGCTGTCGTGATCGTGGCCGGCTGGGCACCATTCGGCAGCGACGGCCTGGACTGGTTCGCCGGCATGACGTCCACCAGTCAGGTCGCCATGCGCGCGGCGGCGAACGGCCGCGCGGCTCTCGAGGACTACCTGAGCTCGGCAGGCCTTGACCCGGATGGCTACACGGCAGCCGATCGCGCCACGCTGGCCGGGGCGTGGTCCTGGCTGGCTCGCGTCTCCGGGCGGGGCATGGCGACCGAGGATGGCGGGATGGCCGACGACGACCTTGCCTGCATGTCCGCGTGGGGCTGCGATCCAGCGCAGGTGACCAGGCCGGTCCTGATCCTGCACGGGGATGAGGACAAGCTGGTGCCGACCTCGCACGGCAGGTGGCTGGCGAGCCGCTGTCCCGACGCTGAGCTGCGGCTGTACCGGGGCGACAGCCATTTCTCTGTGTTCGGTCACGCGGAGGCCGCGCTTGAGTGGGTACGGGACCGCGCCGGGCAGGGCTGACTGATGATCCGCGCCGCGCGGTTCTTGCCCGGGGGGACGGGGGGACGACCCCCCAGAACCCCGCGCAGGCCGGCTCGCAAGTAGCGTTGGCACCCGAATGTGACTGCGACGCTAGGAGGGCTCCATGTCCGACCGGGCTCCACTGCCGTATGACTTCATGCCGCCAGTGCCGTCGTTCACCCTCGAGAGCGAGGACGTGGCGAGCGGGCAGCAGATGGGCGACAAGCAGGTCTACGACGGCTTCGGCATGACCGGTGAGAACATCTCACCGCAGCTGCGCTGGCACGGCTTCCCCGAGGAGGCCAAGGGATTCGCCGTGACCTGCTACGACCCGGACGCGCCGACCGGCTCGGGATTCTGGCACTGGCTGGTGCTCGACATCCCCGCCTCGGTCACCGAGCTGCCGGCCGGAGCCGGCGCGGCCGGCGGAGCCGGCCTGCCGCAGGGCGCGTTCAGCGTGCGCAACGACTACGGCACCAAGGACTTCGGCGGCGCCGCGCCGCCGCCTGGCGACCCGCCGCACCGGTACGTGTTCGCTGTGCACGCGCTTGACGTCGGCAAGCTCGAGATCGACTCGGACGTCTCCCCCGCCGTGGCTGGATTCAACCTTCGCTTCCACACCATCGCCCGCGCGATGCTTATCCCCGTCTACGGCCACTGATCGCCGAAATCGCGGTGGCCGACCGGGTCCCGGCCGGCCACCGCCGAGCGCAAGGAGCCTTCCCGATGCCACTCGACGCCGACGCCGCACGCCTCGCCAAGGGCGCCAACTTCGCCACCGTGGTCACCTTGATGCCAGATGGCCAGCCGCAGGCGCTGCTTACCTGGATCGACACCGACGGCGAGAACCTGCTCGTGAACACCGAGCCGCAGCGCCAGAAGGCGAGGAACATCCGCCGCGACCCGCGGGTCACCGTCCTTATCCACTCCGCCGACGACGCCTGGGACTGGGCCGAGGTGCGCGGCCGGGTGATCGGTGCCATCGACGGCCAGCGGGCCAGGGACCACGTCGACGAGCTGTCCCGCAAGTACGTGGGCAAGGACTATTCGAACCCGATCGGGGCGCAGGGCCGGATCATCTACGTGATCGAGCCAGGCAAGGTCACCACGCCTCGATCGCTCGGCCGCCGCTAGCAGCCGGGCGTGCGAATCGTCTTTGATCCTGACCGGCCGGCGGTCGGTAGCACCGGCCCGGCCGGCACCACGACCGCGATCATGCGCACCCTGCTCGAAGCGGTCCTGCCGGGCTGAGTGACCGCCCGAAGCCGCCAGGTCAGGCCGCGACGGTGGGTGGTGCGTGGCTGTGGTAGCGGCGGGTGTGGTCGGGGCTGGTGGCGGTGGTGGTGCCGTCGGGGTTGAGCGTGATGGTCCAGCCCCACTCGTGCACGTAGATGAGGTGGTGGAAGCGGCAGAGCAAGATCAGGCTGGTCAGCCTGGTCGGGCCGCCGCGGGAGCGGGGGATGATGTGGTGCACCTCGCACGCGGCCGGGGGGCGGTAGCAGCCCGGGGCGCGGCAGTGCCGGTCCCGGGCGATGACGGCCCGGCGCAGGTGCGCCGGGATGGTGTCGGTGGCGGTGCCGATGTCCAGGGGGAGGCTGACCGAGGCGGCGGGCCTGGGCAGCGTGCCGGTGCGCAGCACGCTGGCCAGGGCGCCCGGCCCGGACAGCAGCGCGACCGCGTGGGCCAGCAGCAGGTCACGTAGCTCGGCCTGGGACGGGCTGCCCTCGGACTGCCCGCCGGCCTGGTGATCGCCGCCCGGGTGATCGCCGCCCAGGTGATCGCCGGCCCGGTGATCGCCGGCCGGGCTGCGGCCCAGGTGATCGCCGGCCGGGCTGCGGCCCGGGTGGCTGGCGAGGCGGTCGGCGAGTTGGCTGGCGAGGTGGTCGAGGAGGTCGTGGTCGACCCGGCCGGTGACGATCGGGATGATCCGGGCGTCGCACAGGTCACCGGGCCGGGCCGCGGGGCCGGGCCAGGCCGGGCGTGGCTCCGGGTCCCGGCTGTCCCGCGCGGGCTGACTCACCGCGTCATCGCCGCCGGCCGCATCGTCGACGCTCACCGCACCGTGCCCGCCCGCATCACCGGGCCCGCCCCGATCACCGTGCCCGCCCCGATCAGCGGGACCGCCGGGACCGCCCGCGCTGGCCGGCCCGCCGTCACCTGGCGGTGTGGCGTTCCCGGCGCGGCCGAGGAGGTCGTCCAGGTCGGTGTGCAACAAGATGGTGGTGGGCTGGCCGGCCCGGTCGGGCAGGCAGCCTGACGCGATCAGCCGCCGGCAGGCATCCTCCAGCGCGTCATGCTCACGCTGCGCCTTGCTGCGCAGGTCACCGCGATCAGCCTTCTTGCCCAGCGCGTCCAAGACGGCCCGCAACGCGGCCGCGCAGCCCGCAGTCAGATCCCCGCGCAGCGACCCCGCACCATCAAATGTCGTGGACAGCCACACCCGCCGGTCGTCGAACCCGTCCTCGTCGTCGGGGTCGGGGCGGGCGACCCGGCGGCGGATCTCCTCGGCCAGCGCATCCAGCCCGGCCAGGTCCGCGCCG
>JASIBM010000076.1 GCA_030045175.1 Streptosporangiaceae bacterium
ACCCGCACCACCCGGCCGTACCCGGCCTCGTACGGACGCCAGGCACCGGGCGCCGCCTCGGCCGCGACCATGACGACCAGGGTGCTTCCCAGCCCGCCCATAGCCTGCCGGGCCGGCCGCCCGACCGCCGTGGCGGCCGGCCCGGTTGCTGGCGCGGTGGCGCGGCGCAGCCTAGTCCACTGCGGCTGGTGCAGCCACCGTGACTCGTGCAGGCGTGGCGGCCAGGGCGGCACGTCGTCGCGCGGCGGCACGTCCAGCTCGGGCTGGCCAGTGACGGTGCCAGGCACCCCGGCGACCGCGGTGATCACGGGGGCGACAAGAGTCGCCGCACTCGACGCGCCTGACCTATCCAGGGGGACAGGTCCGGCCGGCCGGCCGGCCGGACCGTCGAGCGCCACGAACCCCGCCGACCCATCCAGGCTCGCGGCCTCATGGGCCGGCGCGCGGGAGAAGTCGTAGTCGGCCAGCGCGAACGCGGGCGGCGGAAAGTCCCAGGGCGCCTGAGCGGGCCCGTCTGGCCAGCGGATCGCCGCCCCGGCCAGCCACGCCCGCGCGAGATCGGCTGGCTCGGCTTCGCCCGCGGCCAGCCCCTCCGCCGCCACCTCGCGGACCGCCATGTCGCGAGCCGCCATGTCGCGAGCCGGAATGTCGCCAGCCGCGGTCGCGTCTGCGGCCGGCACATGGTCGGCCGTCGCCTCCGCCACCCGGCGCAGCCATGAGATGGCCGCGGCTACCTCCTGGCAAGCCACTGCCGCGCGGAAGCGGCAGGCGGGCCGGCCAGCCTGCAGGTGCCGCAGCACCTTCGGGTAGCTCTGCGGGTGCGCCGCCAGGTACCCGGCGACGCTGGCCGCGTCAGCCCGCAGCGCTGGCTCGCTGGACGCGGAGAGCGTCAGGCACCAGATGGTGCCGCCTGAGGCCGGCGCGCCGCTTGGCGCCGGGGTCCGTTCGCCCGCCTCGATCACCACGTGGGCGTTGGTGCCGCCGATGCCGAAGCTGCTGACCGCCGCGACGCGAGGACGGCCGGAGGGCCAGGGCAGGCACTCCATCGGGATGACAAACGGCCGGGCGTCGGCGCCGATGCTCGGATTGAGCTGGCGGAAGTCGATGTTCGGGGGAATCCGGCCGTGGTGCACCGCCAGCGCCGCGCGGATCAGGCCAACCACGCCCGCGGCGGCGCCGAGGTGACCAACCTGGCTCTTCACCGACGCGAGCGCGATCCCCCCCGTGCCGTCGGTACCCCCGGTGACCTCGGTCAGGCCGTACGCCTGGCGCAGCGCGCTGACCTCGACCGGATCGCCAAGCTCGGTCCCGGTGCCGTGCGCCTCGACGTAGCCGAGGTCGGCTGCCTGGCGTCCGCTGCGGCGCAGTGCCGCCGCGATGACCTCGCGCTGGCCGGCCACGCCTGGCGCGGAGTAGCTCTGCTTGGCTGCGCCGTCATTGTTCACAGCAGACGCCGTGACCAGCGCATACACGGTATCGCCGTCGGTCAGGGCGAGCGAGAGCGGCTTGAGCGCGACCACGCCGACGCCGCTAGCGCCGATCGTGCCGCTGGCGTCGTCGCTGAACGGCCGGCAGTGCCCGTCCTTGGAGAATATGTGCTGCGGGCGATACCGGTACCCGCCGGTGAGCTGCGTGTCTACCAGCACCCCGCCGGCCAGCATCACCTCGGCATCGCCCTGGCACAGCAGGCCGGCCGCGACGTGGACGGCGACCAGTGAGCTGGCGCAGGCGGCCTGGACGGTAAATGCCGGTCCGGTCAGGCCAAGGTGATAGGCCACCTTCGTGGCCAGGAAGTCCTTGTCGTGGTGCAGCGCCAGCTGGAAGGAGTCGGGCAGTGCGGCCGGGTCGCCGTCGCGGAGCATGGCCTGGAAGTAAGTGTTCTCGCCGCAGCTGGCCACCAGCCCGACCTGGCGGGTACCGTCGGCGGCCAGGCCCGCGTGAGCGAGCGCCTGGGCGCACGCCATCAGCATGTGCCGTTGCTGCGGGTCCATCAGCCGGGCCTCGGCCGGGTTGATGCCGAAGTGCCCGGGGTCGAAGGCCAGCAAGCCGGACATCTGACTGCGCGCTCCGACCAGGCCGTCCGTTGCATCGAAGTACTCAATGCCGCTGCCGGCGGAGGTGGTCAGGTCCCAGAACGCGGCCAGGTCGTCGGCACCAGGCAGCCGGACCGCCATGCCGACGATCGCCACCGGCTCCACCGGGGCCACCCGCGCCACCGGGGCCGTCGGCGCCGCTGGGGCGGCTCGCGGCTTGGGCCAGGCGGCGGCATCGGCCCGCGGGCGCCCGGCGTCCAGGAAGCGGGCCAGGTCCGAGATGGTGACGTGCTCGAACAGGTCCGGGATGGACAGCGTTACGCCAAGTTCCGCAGTCGCGCGCAGGTGGAAGCGCATCAGGCTGAGGCTGGTCGCCCCGGCGTCGAAGAAGCGCTGGTCACGTCCGATCGGCCGGCCAACCGCTGCCTCGAAGAGCGCGCTGAGCTCGGCTTCGCGGTCCGTCAGCCCGCTTGCCGTCGCGCCTGGCCTATGCCCGAGGTCTTCCCAGGGCGCTTCCAGCGCCCGCCGCCGGTCGAGCTTGCCGCTGGCCGTGCGGGGCAGTGCCGCCACCTTCCGGAACCGGTCGACGCGCACGTACGCGGGCAGTCGCGTGGCCAGGTGCGCGACCAGCTCGGCGGCCGTCGGCGGGTTGCCACGGATCTCGGCGCACGCGATCAGCTCGCCGGCGTGCGCGACGACGACCGCCACCACCACCGCCGGATGCGCGGCTAGGGCGGCCTCCACCTGCCCGAGCTCGAGCCTGT
>JASIBM010000077.1 GCA_030045175.1 Streptosporangiaceae bacterium
GAAATGGGCCGGTATGCCGAGGCGCGCGACCTAGGCCGGAACAACCTCACCCGGAAGCGGCGCGTCCTCGGCGACGACCACCCCGACACCCTGCGCTGCGCCTACAGCCTGGCAGAGGACCTGCGCTTGCTCGGCGACCACCAGGCCGCCCGCGACCTGCACCAGGACACCTTGGACCGGCGCCGCGGCGTCCTCGGCGAGAACGATCCCGACACCCTTCGCTCCGCCCACGGCCTCGCCAGCGACCTGCATCAACTCGGCGAGAATCGGGCGGCCCGCGATCTGCACCGGGACACCTTGGACCGGCGTCGCCGCGTCCTCGGCGAGGACCATCCCGACACCCTTCGCTCCGCCTACGGCCTCGCCAGCGACCAGCGCGCCCTCGGCGACTACCAGGCCGCCCGCGATCTGCACCAGGACACCTTGGACCGGCTCCGCCGCGTCCTCGGCGACGACCACCCCGACACCCTTCGCGCTGCCAACGGCCTCGCTAAGGACCTGCGTGCTCTCGGCGACTACCAGGCCGCCCGCGATCTGCACCAGGACACCTTGGACCGGCTCCGCCGCGTCCTCGGAGACGACCACCCCAGCACCCTGATCTCCGCCAACGGCCTCGCTAAGGACCTGCGTGCTCTCGGCGACTACCAGGCCGCCCGAGATCTGGACCAGGACACCGTGGACCGGCGTCGCCGCGTCCTCGGCGAAGATCACCCCGACACTCTGATATCCGCCAGCAGTCTCGCCGCCGACCTGCGTGCCCTCGGCGCGCCGGGCAACCACCGACGAGGAACCCGCCGTCGCAAGGGAAATCCACCTGATCAGCTGCCACCGAGGTTACCGAGTCGGCATGCCCGGCTGCCTCGTCCCGCATCTCACCCTAACGACATTGGCCGACACGGGCTCGCGCAGCGGTTACGAACCTGACCCCGGGCCCTGGAGCGCTTGCAACAGCGCGGATGCGCCTGGCGAGCCCCATCCAGTGCATGCGTCCCACCCGGGACCCGCCTCATACCCGCCGTTGTTGCCGTCGGTGATGTCACGGAGGGCATCCGAGTAGTTGGTGTACAGCAGCGGGTTCAGGTATCCCACCCGAGTGCCCAGCGCCTCGTTGAACCGGCTGATCAACGCCGACCAGAGCGGTGCTGCGGCGCTCGTGCCGCCGACGCCTCCGAGGGAGCCGTTGGGAGTGACGATGACATATGGGGTCTCCGGATCGGCGAGCGACGAGACGTCCGGCACGCCACGGCCGCCTGGCGGTGCTGGTGGCGGTGTGACCCCTGGAAGCGCCACCGCGAGGGTGCCTGCCTGCCAGGTCGGCTTCTCGAAGAGTGCCGAGACTCCGCCGCCGGTGGCGCCGTTCCCGTCCTGGAGGTCGTTCCACACGACCTCAGAGGAGATTGTGCCGGCTGAGGAGTCCAGGCGCGTGCCGCCGCAGCCGAGCACCCACGGGCTCGAGGCGGGGAAGTCAACGTGAACCGTCGTGGTGTCCGGCTCGTCCGCGGCCCCGCTGTCACCCGCCGCGCAGCAGATGGTCCGCCCCGCGGCTGCCGCCGCCGTGAATGCCTGGTTGACCTGCTGGATCCCGGCCTGGCTCCAGGCGCTGTTGGGATCGTTCTCCGGGTTGCCGTAGCTGATCGAAATGACCGAAGGGTTGTTCACGGTGTCAGTCACGGCCCGGTTGATCGCCTCCACCCAGCCCTGCTCGCTGAACTCGGTGAAGTAGACGGCGATTTTCGCGCCGGGCGCGAGCGAGCCGACGATGCAAAGATCGAGGTATACCTCGCCGGACACGTCGTAGGGATTCGTCCCGTCGCCGGGTTGGTTGCCTGGGCCTTGGACAACGACATCGGTCAGGGTCGGCGGGTTCATGCCCAGCACGTTCGTGAAGTACTCGGTCAGCAGCGACAACTGGTATCCGCCTGGCGCGCTCACGCCCGAGCCAATGGCCCCGTTGAACACGAACACGGCGACGGTCTCGCCAGTGCCGTCGTAGCTGGCAGGAAAACCGTACATCTCGGCCACTTGTGGCGGGAGGTAGGTGTTGGGCGGCAGCCCTCCCTCCTCGGCGTCAGGGGAGACGGGAGTTGCTCCCGTCATCGATCGTCTCAGGTAGCTGCGCCCGATGGGCCGGTTGTCGAATCCGAGGACGGCCTCAACAATTCCCGACAGCTGAGCTGGGACTTTCACGGGACCAATCCGGCCGCGGTAAGTTACCCGGCCATGCCGGAAATACCCAAGCTCGACGCCGAAGGCGGAACTGATCGCTCCGGCCTGCCCAGTGACCCGGACGCTTCGTGTGGCTGCCGACGCGTCACTGGCGCTCAGGCCCTTCGACTGGGCATAGGCCACGACCGCCTGGAGATCCGCCTGGGACGCGCCGAAGCTCGCCTCCACCTCGGACGGTGACAAATAGCGGCGATCTTGCGGCCGCTTCGCGGCCTCGGCGGCGGGATCAGGCGCCGGCGGAGCATTCGGGTCACGGCGCACGTAGACCGTCACCGTTATCTGCTCGGCAGGGTCGACGCCGCGAACCCGCTCGGCCCCTTCTACCGGAGCGCGAACGCTTCCGTCCAATTCCACCATTTCATCGGACAACAGAACCGCCGCCTCTCTTGTGATCGAGGTACCTCACCAGTTGCATTCGGAGTTCACATCGGAAGGCTACACCCTGCACGCACCTCGGCCGATGGTGCTCGCTAGGCGACGCAGGCGATCGGCGCCGTGCAAGGGCTGGCGCGGTTCGCGCATGCCGCTCCCCAGGCGGGTGCCCAGGTCAGAGGAAGAGCGAACATGAGCGACAAGATCGACATCGTGTCAGGAGGAATCCAGGCAGGTGGCATCCCGGTATTAACAGTGAAGGAAACCACCGAACGGGCTGCCATAAGTGGGCGGTAGGCTGACGCGACATATAGCGCTCATATTTACTTTTCTGCGCCGCCAGCGCGAGTACCCGCCAACGGCTCGCGAGCCGGAACGCGAGTTCGGCCTGCACCCAGGGTCTTTGCAAAGTCGAAGGCCTGCCGGGTCCTGTGAGGTCAAGATCCAATGC
>JASIBM010000078.1 GCA_030045175.1 Streptosporangiaceae bacterium
GGATAGCCGTGGTAGCCGAGGAACGACGGCTGCGCGCCCATCCGCCTGATCTCACGCGCCGCGATCGAGTCGAGCTCGGCGGTGCTGATGCCGGGCTCCACGGCGGCCGCCACCACGCGCAGCGTCCGCGCCACGACCAGCCCGGCCTCTCGCATCAGCGAGAGCTCGGCTGGCGTCTTGACCTCGATGGCAGATCCGCGGCCGATCCGCATAGCGCTAGCGCCTCCCTTCAAACACACGTCCTCACCCCCGCCAGGCTGCACCGGACCCGAGGTGGTCCCCACCAGATGAGGCAAAGACGTATGTTCACCGTACCCGCGATGCCCGCCAGCCGTCAGCGCAGGAATCGCCGCAGGGCGATCAGGGCACGATCGGTGACGTCATCGACCGGGCCAGTGGCATCGATGCCGAGCAGCACTCCGTCGTCGGCGTAGTAGCTGATCAGCGGCTGGGTCTGCCGCTGGTAGACCTCAAGCCGGTGCCTGATCGTCTCTTCCCTGTCATCGTCTCGCTGGAACAGCTCACCACCACACTCGTCGCAGGTGCCAGGCCGCGACGGCGGGTCAAACGCGACGTGCCAGACCCGTCCGCACTTGCGGCAGGTCCGCCGGCCGGAGAGGCGCCTGATGACCTCATCATGATCGACCACGAGCTCAAGCACCAGGTCGAGTCGCATGCCCCAGTCGGCCAGGAGCTTCTTCAGCGTCTCGGCCTGAGGCACGTTGCGCGGGAAGCCGTCGAGCAAGAAGCCGGCCTGGGCATCTTCTTCTTGCAGCCTGCTGGCCACCATCGCGATCGTGACCTCGTCGGGCACGAGGTCGCCGCGATCCATGAACGCCTTCGCCTGCCGCCCCAGCTCGGTACCACCGCTGACGTTGGACCTGAAGATGTCACCCGTCGATACCTTCGGGATCGCCAGGTGCGAAGCTATGAACTGGGCCTGCGTCCCCTTGCCTGCGCCGGGTGGCCCAACGAGGACGAGTCGCACTACCTGAGGAAGCCCTCGTAGTTGCGCTGCTGAAGCTGACTTTCGATCTGCTTGACCGTGTCCAGTCCCACCCCAACCATGATCAGGATGCTAGTGCCGCCGAGCGGGAACTGCTGGGTGGCCCCTACCAGCGCGATCGCGATCATCGGGATCAGCGCGACCACCCCCAGGTAAAACGATCCGGGCGCGGTGAGCCTGTTCAGCACGAACCGCAGGTAGCCAGCGGTGGGACCGCCTGGTCGGATGCCAGGTATGAAGCCACCGGATTTCTTCATGTCATCGGCGACTTCATCTGGATTGAAGGTAATCGATACATAGAAGTATGTGAAAAGGATAATAAGTATGAAAAAGCCGGCCATATAGTACGGCTGAACGCCCGTGGTGTTCGTATTGACCAGGTTCGTCTCGACCCACACCGACCAGCCGCTCGTCGCGTTCTTCGGCCCGAACAACTGCGCGGCCAGCGCGGGAATGTAGAGCAGCGACGACGCGAAGATGACGGGGATGACCCCGGCCTGGTTCACCTTCAGCGGTATGTAGGTCGACGTGCCGCCGTACATCTTCCTGCCGACCATCCGCTTGGCATACTGCACGGGGATCCGGCGCTGAGCTTGCTCCATGAACGCCACTGCCCCGATGATCAGCACGCCGACGAACAACACGATCGTGAAGATGAACGTGCCCTTCTCCTGCCTGATCAGGTTCAGCTGGCCAGGGACCACGGCGATGACCTGGGTGAAGATCATCAGGGACATGCCGTTGCCGACGCCGCGGTCGGTGATGAGCTCGCCCAGCCACATGATCACCGCGGTGCCCGCCGTCAGGCAGATCACCATCGTGGTCAGCCTGAAGACCGACGTGTTCGGGATCAGCGGCTGCGAGCAGGAGGTGCCGAACAGGTTGCCGGACTGGACCAGCGCGACGGTCGCGGTCGACTGCAAGATCGCCAGGCCCACGGTCAGGTACCTGGTGTACTGGGTGATCTTCGCCGTGCCGGACGGGCCCTCCTTGCGCAGCGCCTCGAGCCTGGGGATCACGACGGCGAGAAGCTGCAAGATGATGCTGGCCGTGATGTACGGCATGATGCCGAGCGCGAAGACCGTCAGCTTCAGCAGCGCGCCGCCGCTGAGCAGGTTGACCAGTCCGAGGATGCCGGCTTTCGCCCCGGATCCAACGCATGCCTTGACGGCGCTCTCCGATACCCCAGGGGTGGGCAGCGTGGCGCCGAGCCGGAAGATCGCGATGATAAACAGCGTGAAAAGAAGCTTCTTACGCAGGTCCGGCGTACGGAACGCCTGATAGAACGCGGTCAGCATGCGCCGTCCTGAGGTCGAAGGGTCAACGTCATATGCCGCTCCTCATCGCTCGCGGCCTGCCCGGGTACCCGAGCCGCCACGTGGCGCGGGGCGACACGCACGCCGAAGTCTAACGTGCCTGGCAGACTCCGGCAGCCTGCCTGAATGGTACCCGCGCCAGCCAAGGCGGGCGGCCCGCCAGAACGAGCCTGCTCGCGCTGCCGCGGCGGCGGGGGGCGCATGGCGGTCAGAGCTTCGTTGCCGTGCCGCCGGCCGATGTGATCTTCTCGATCGCGGTGGCCGAGAAGGCGTGCGCGGTCACCCGCAGGCCGCCGACAGCCTCGCCGGAGCCGAGGATCTTGACCAGGTCGCCGCGCCTGACGGCGCCGCGGGCGGCCAGGTCTTCGGGCGTCACGTCGCCCCCGGCGGGATAGAGCGCGGCCAGCCGGTCCAGGTTGACCACTTGATAGGTGACCTTGAACCGGGCGTTGGAGAAGCCCTTCAGCTTAGGCAGCCGCCGGTGCAGCGGCATCTGGCCGCCCTCGAACGCGGGCGAGACGCTGGTCCTGGCCTTGCTGCCCTTGGTGCCCCGGCCCGCGGTCTTGCCCTTCGAGCCCTCACCGCGGCCCACCCTGGTCCTGGGCCGGTGCGCGCCTGGCGCCGGGCGGAGATGGTGGACCTTCAGGCCGGCCTTGCCGCCCGTCACCTGACCGCCGGACGCGGGCTGTGCGTCGGCGTTCGCGGGCTCGGCGATCGAGGCCCGGTCGTCCGCCGCCTTAGTGCTGGCCATCGGGGGCCACCTCCTCCACGGTGACCAGATGGCGCACCGTCATGATCATGCCACGGATCTCCGGGCGGTCCGCCTTGAGGACGGTGTCGCCGATCCTGTGCAGCCCGAGCGAGCGCAGCGAGTCACGCTGCGCGCGCGTGCCGCCGATCTTCGACTTGGTCTGGGTTACCTTGAGCTCTGCCATTTCTAGGCTCCTGCCACGGGGCCAGGCTCGGGGGCGCTGGCAGCGGCGGCCCTCGCCCGCAGCATCGCCGCCGGGGCGACGTGCTCGAGCGGCAGGCCGCGCCTTGCGGCGATCTCCTCGGGCCTGGACAGGCTCTTCAGCGCGGCGACCGTCGCGTGCACCACGTTGATCGGATTGGACGAGCCAAGCGATCGCGACAGCACGTCATGGACCCCGGCGCACTCAAGCACGGCGCGAACCGGACCGCCAGCTATGACCCCGGTGCCAGGACTGGCCGGCTTGAGCAGCACCACGCCGGCCGTGTCCTCGCCCTGGACGACGTGCGGGATGGTCCCGCCGATCCTCGGCACCTTGAAGAAGGACTTCTTGGCCGCCTCGACGCCCTTCGCGATCGCGGCCGGCACCTCCTTGGCCTTGCCATAGCCGACGCCGACCATGCCGTTGCCATCGCCGACGACCACGAGCGCCGTGAAGCTAAACCGGCGGCCGCCCTGGACGACCTTGGCCACCCGGTTGATGGTGACCACGCGTTCGAGGTAGGCGGTGCCCTTCTCGGCCGTACCACCACGACGGTCATCGCGGCGCTCCCGCCGCTCGCCGCCGCCGGCCCCGGCGCCGCGCCGCGCAGTTGCTGCCATCAGAATGTCCTCATCTCTGTACTGTCGGTCAACACCCGCGCGGTCATAGCGCCAGCCCGCCTTCCCTGGCGCCGTCGGCGAGCGCCGCGATCCTGCCGTGGTAGGCGTTGCCACCGCGGTCGAGCACCGCCGCGGCAATGCCTGCCTCGAGCGCCCGCTGCGCGAGCAGCGCGCCTACCTGGCGCGCCTTCGTCTTCTTGTCGCCGCTTGCCTCGCGCACGACCGCTTCCAAGGTGGACGCGGAGGCCAGCGTGTGCCCGGCCACGTCGTCGATGAGCTGGGCGAAGATGTTCCGCGACGAGCGCGTGACCGCGAGCCTCGGCCGAGCCGGGCTGCCGGCGATCTTCTTGCGCACCCGCAGGTGACGGCGGGTGCGCGAAGCTGCCCGCGCCGAAGTGCGGCTCCTGGTGCGCACGTGCGCAGTGGTCCTGGTGCCAGCCATGGGTCTACTTACCAGCCTTCCCGGCCTTGCGGCGGATCTGCTCGCCGGCGTATCGCACGCCCTTGCCCTTGTATGGATCGGGCTTGCGTAGCTTGCGTATGTTGGCCGCGACCTCGCCCACTTGCTGCTTGTCTATGCCCTCGACTACGAACCTGGTGGGTGTCTCCACCCGGAAGGCAATCCCCTTCGGCGGGCTGACAAGCACCGGATGACTGTAGCCAAGCGCGAACTCCAGGTCGGCGCCCTTGGCCTGGACGCGGTACCCCACCCCGACGATCTCCAAGGTCTTGGCGTAGCCGGCCGTCACGCCGGTCACCATGTTGGCGATCAGCGAGCGAGAGAGCCCGTGCAGCGCCCGGATCTCACCCTCGTCGCTCGGCCGGGTCACCGTGATGACGCCGTCGGCGTGCTTTACCTCGATCGGCACGGCGACCTCAAGGCGCAAGGTGCCCTTGGGCCCGGTCACGGTGACGTCGCGGCCGTCGATGGTGACGCTGACGCCGGCCGGCACGACGACCGGCGCCCTTCCGATTCGTGACATCGCCCCGCTCCCCTACCAGACCCAGGCGAGGACTTCCCCGCCCACGCCCTGCTTCTTGGCCTGCTTGTCGGTCATCAGGCCAGCCGACGTCGAGATGATCGCGACGCCGAGCCCGCCGAGCACCTTGGGCAGGTTGTCCTTGCGGGCGTACACCCGCAGGCCCGGCTTGGAGATCCGCTTGATGCCCGCGATCGAGCGCTCTCTCGACGGGCCGTACTTCAGCACTACCACCAGGTGCTTGCCGACCTCCGCGTCCTCGACGCGCCAGCTGGCGATGTAGCCCTCCTGCTGGAGTATCTCGGCGATGTGCACCTTGATCTTGGAGTGCGGCATGGTCACCGTGTCGTGGTATGCCGAATTAGCGTTGCGCAGACGGGTCAGCATGTCCGCGACCGGGTCGGTCATTGTCATGGCCTAGTGGCCCTCCTCGCCGTGGTTTCCACCGCGGTGGCCCGGGGACTATCCCCAGGAACCCCGCAGCGGACCTGCGGCGTGGTCAGTGGGCGCTTTCGGCGCCCAGTTCCGGTTTACCAGCTTGACTTGGTGATGCCAGGCAGCTCACCGCGGTGCGCCATGGTGCGGAAGCAGATCCGGCACAGGCCGAACTTCTGGTACACGGCCCTCGGCCGCCCGCATCGTGAGCACCTGGTGTAAGCGCGCACCTTGAACTTTGGCTTGCGCGCCGCCTTGGCGATCATGCTCTTCTTTGCCACTACTCAGTTCTCCTTGAATGGGAAGCCAAGCCGGCGCAGCAGGGAA
>JASIBM010000569.1 GCA_030045175.1 Streptosporangiaceae bacterium
CGCGGCGCAAAGCGCCGCGATCAACCCGGCGCAACGGCTGCAGATCGTGTACCAGATGCAGGAGATGATCGCGGCGGCCAAGCCGTACCTGGTGCTCGACTACCCGGACACAATCGAGGCGCACAACCCGCGCTCGACCGACCTGCCCGAGGTGGGCGGCCAGTCCTGGACATCGCTATCCACCATCCCGTTCGACAGCGTCCACCTGGCCGGCTAGCCAGTGCACCGCGCGGACTACGTGATCAAGCGGGGCTTTTTCGCCCTGGTGACGATATTCGTCGCGATCACGATCAACTTCTTCCTGTTCCGCGTCCTGCCAGGCAACGCGATCACCGACCTGGCGCGGGTGCCGCAGTCGACCCCGCAGCTACGGCGCGCGCTGACCATCGAGTTCGGCCTGAACAAGCCCAAGTGGGAGCAGTACTTCGTCTACCTGAAGAACCTCGCGCACGGCAACATGGGCATCTCGTTCACGTACCAGCAGCCGGTAACCAGCTTGCTGATCGCCGACCTGAAGAACACGATCCCGATGGTGACCGTGGGCACGGTGCTCGCCGTGGTGGTCGGCGTGTTCACCGGCGTGCTTTCCGCCTGGCGCCGGGGGTCGCCACCCGATCACGTCAGCACCAACCTGGCGATCTTCGCTTACGCCTTCCCGACCCAGTGGCTCGGCCTGATGCTGCTCATCTTGTTCGCCGGGATCTTGCCTGCCGGCGGTATGAGCAACCCGTTCTTGTTCGCCCCCGAGCCGTTCTGGCAGCACCTGGCCGACATCGGCGAGCACATGATCTTGCCGGCGGGGACCTTGATGCTGACCGCCTACGGCAGCTACACGCTGGTGGTCAGGTCGTCGTTGCTTGAGACGCTCGGCGAGGACTACATCCTCACGGCGCGGGCCAAGGGCCTGCCGATGCGGCGGATCGTGTGGCGGCACGCGGTGCGCAACGCGCTGCTGCCGATGGTGACGCTGATCGCGCTCGACCTCGGGTTCATCGTCGGCGGCGCGGTGCTGATCGAGGTGATCTTTTCCTGGCCCGGCATCGGGCTGGCGATGTACGAGGCCATCGTCCAGCGCGACTACCCGATGCTCCAGGGCGGCTTCCTGATCCTCACGGTCTCGGTGATCGTGCTGAACTTCGCCGCCGACCTGCTCTACTTCAGGCTCGATCCGAGGATCACAGGATGACATCTGCCGTCAGCGACCCGCAGCTTGTCGTCGAGGCGATCGGCGCGCCGCCGCACGGGCGCGGCTTCTTCCGCACCGTGCTGCGCGAGCGCAAGGCGGCCGCGATCGGCCTGGCCATCATCTTGTTCTTCGTCGTGATGGCCCTCGCCGCGCCGCTGATCGCGCCTTACAGCACCACCGCCCAGACCTGCGCGGTCTACGCGCCGCCATCGATCCACCACTGGCTCGGCTGTGACGACGGCGGCATCGACATGCTCAGCGAGCTGATGCAAGGCGGCAGGATCTCGCTGGTGGTCGGGTTCGCAGCCACCTTGGTGGCGATGGTCATCGGCGGCGGGGTGGGCATCGTCTCCGGCTACTTCGGCGGCTGGGTCGACGTCACGCTGATGCGGATCACCGACTACCTGCTCGTCATCCCCGACCTGGTGTTCGCGATGGTGATCGCCGACATCTGGGGCGCGACGCTGCTGCACGTGATCTTCGTGATCGGCATCTTGGAGTGGACCACGACCGCCCGGGTGATCCGCGCGCAGGTGATGAGCCTGAAGGAACGGGTCTACGTCAAGCGGGCCAAGGCGATCGGATCGGGCAACCTGCGGATCATCGGCAAGCACATCCTGCCGCAGGTCGGGCCGCTACTGATGGCCAACACAGTGCTCACCGTGGCTATCGCCATCTACCTGGAGTCCGCGCTCGCGTTCCTCGGGCTCGAGGACCCGACGGCCACCACCTGGGGCACGATCCTGGAGCACGCCTTCGACCGGACCGCGATCAGCGCGGGGGCGTGGTGGGCGATCGTGCCCGACGGATTCGCGATCGCCGGCGTGATCGTGGGTTGCTTCCTGCTCGGGCAGGCGATCGAGGACGCGCTGAACCCCAGGCTCAAGGTGGCCCACGTCTCGATCCGTAGCTGGGCGCTCAGGCCGCTCATCGGCCGCGGGGCTGATGCGATATGAGCCTGCTCGACGTGTCCGAGCTGAACGTCTGGTTCGACCTGCCGCAGGGCGGCAGGGTGCACGCCGTTCAGGGCGTGAGCTTTCAGCTGGCCGCCGGGGAGCGGTTCGGTCTGGTGGGCGAGTCTGGTTGCGGCAAGACGACCACGATCCTGGCGCTTATGGGCCTGCTACCGCCGAACGCCTCGGTGGCTGGCGAGGTGCGCATTGACGGGCAGAGCGTGCTCGCCGGCGGCGAGAACTCGGTCCGGCCGTACCGGTGGAAGGACATCGCGATGGTCTTCCAGGGCGCGATGAACGCGCTGAACCCGGTGCAGAAGGTCGGCTGGCAGATCGCGGAGCCGATGGCGTTCCATGGCGTCGCCGAGGGCGCGGCGGCCCGCAAGCGCGCGGGTGAGCTGCTCGAGCTCGTCGGCATCCCGGCGTCGGCGGCCGAGCGCTATCCGCACGAGTTCTCTGGCGGCATGCGCCAGCGGGCGTCGGTCGCGATGGCGCTGGCTTGCGAGCCGAAGATCTTGCTAGCGGACGAGCCGACCACGGCGCTCGACGTCATGGTGCAGGCGCAGATACTCGAGTTGCTTGGCCGCCTGAGCGACGACCTCGGGCTCGCGCTGATCCTGGTCACCCACGACCTGCCGGTGGTGGCCCAGATGTGCGAGGCGGCGGCCGTGATGTACGCGGGCAAGATCGTGGAGGACGGGCCGATGGAAGCGCTCTTCCACGACCCGAGGCATCCCTACACCAGGCTGCTGTTCGCCGCCACCCCGGACTTGTACGGTGACCAGGCCGTGACGTCGATCCCAGGCGCGCCGCCCAGGCTGGACCGGCAGGTCACCGGCTGCTCGTTCCGGCCGCGCTGCGACGTGGCGATGGACGCCTGCGC
>JASIBM010000570.1 GCA_030045175.1 Streptosporangiaceae bacterium
AGGCCTCAACTCGGACAGCAGGTGCTGGTCGTAGATGGCATTCAGGTGCCGGCGCGCCTGCGGCGGTTCGATCCCGTCCAGCGCGGCCGCGGCGTAGGCATCGATGTCGGTGCCTGGCAGCAATCCCAGGTGGCGGAACATCCGCTGCTCGCTGGCCGACAACTCCGCATACGACAGGTCGAACGCCGCGGCAACCGACAGGTCCTCGGCTCGCATCAGGTCAAGCAAGTTCATCGCGTCGGCGCACAGGTCGGCGGGTGTCCAGGCCGGGCGGTGGTGCAGCCTGCGCGCCAGCATGCCAATCGCCAGCGGCAGGTACCCGCACAGCTTCGTGACGTCCGCAACCATCGGGTCGCCCGCACCGACATCCGTGCGGTCGGCCAGCCGGGCGAACATCTCGACCGCCTGGTCTGGGGATAGGGCACCGAGGCTGATCGCGCGCGCGTCTTCGAGCGCGGTCAGTCGCCTGCGGCTGGTGATCAGTACCAGGCTTCCGGGCGTGCCTGGTAGCAGCGGCCGGACCTGCTCGTGCCCGGCAGCGTCGTCAAGCAGCAGCAGCACGCGCTTGCTGGCGACCCGGTCACGCCACGCCGCCGCCCGGGCTTGCAGGCTCGCCGGGACCTGACGAGGATCCAGGCCGGCCGCCTGCAGCAGGTCGGCCAGCGCGTCAGCAGGATTCACCGGCCGCTGCCCGGGGGTGTGCGCGTTCAGCGACACGAACAGCTGCCCGTCAGGGAAGCGCTTCGCGAGCTGATGGGCGGCGTGCACCGCGAACGCGGTCTTGCCCACCCCCGCCATGCCGCCGATGGCGTAGATGCTCAGCGCGTTGCCCGCTTCCCCCGCTTCGGCGAGCTGCTGGAGTTCCGCGTCCCTGCCGATGAACGTCGGTACGTCCCGCGGCAAGGTCCGCATCGCTGTCGCGGCGCTGGCCGGCGGCGCCGCGGCTAGGGCAGTCCCGGATCCGGCCGCCACCGGCTTGTCCCTGGACGCCTGTGCGCGGCTGCCGATCAGGGCGTGTTCCCTGGCCGCGGCCTCGAACTCGGCCCGTTGCTGACCGCCAAGCCCAAGCCCGTCGGCCAGCCGCCTCACCGTGTCCGCGTGCGGGCGGAGCGCGACACCGCGCTCTAGGTCCCTGATCGCCCGCACCGCCACGCCCGAGACTCCGGCAAGGTGCTCCTGGGTCATCCGGGCGCGCGTGCGTGACTCGACGAGCAGCGCGGCGAACCGTGGCCAGGGCCGCTGGGACATTGCTGATCCTCCGGTCGGATCGCTCGCGTTTCCGCTGGACCCGCCACCGGGCGCGCACGGCCAATCCCGCCGGTCATCCTGCCGGTGGAACCGCCTGGCCAGGCACGATCCCGATCCGTAGATTACCGGTCAAAATATCTTCTCATGTCGATACCGGCAGGAAGGCACGGTCGGAGGGGATCCGATATCGACGACGGTGAAAGCGGATATGACGGAGGCAGGCATGCTCATCACCCGGATCTTGGCCCCCGCCGCACTGGCAGTGGCCGGCGCTGTCGCCGGGCTGGCGCCGGCCAGCGCGGTGTCAGCCACCGCGACAAGCACAACCACGGCGAGCATCGGCACCTTGGCTTGCTACGGGCCGAATTCGTGCGTTGGCCTGGGCGCTTACTCACCGGCGCAGGGGGAGGAGTACTTCCTGCAGACGTGGAACGGCGCCAGCTGGGGGCCAGCCTTCGGCGAGCTTCCCGGGAGCGAGACGTACACCCTCTCCGCCCTGTGGTGCGCCTCTGCCAGCTACTGCGTCGCGGTCGGCAACACCAACCCGGCCGCTGGCACGCCAGCGCCGCTCGCCGTGACATGGAACGGCACGAGCTGGTCGGTCAGCAATCCCCCGGCGCCTGCGGGCGGGCCGGGTGGTGCCTTCCTCAACGGGATATCGTGCGCCTCAGCGGGGTTCTGCGTCGCGGTCGGCGACTACACGTGGCCGCACGCCCCCTGCCCTCCTTACTACTGCAGGGGATTCGCCGACACGTGGCGCGGCGGGAAGTGGACGATCGCCAGCAAGGTGCCGCCGAGGTCGGCAAGATACCAAAGCTACCTGGACGACGTCTCGTGCCCGTCGGCCAGCAACTGCGTCGCGGTGGGCGGTGAATACATTCCATCCGCTGTCGGCTTTCGTCAGGATGAGACGGATGTCGCGGTCACTGAGATTTGGAACGGCAGGAAATGGACTGTGGTCGATGCGCCTGCCACCACGGGAGGTCATGCGCAGCTTCAGGACGTGTCGTGCTGGTCCGTGGACAAGTGCATCGCGGTCGGCTATTCCGAGCATGTGACGCCCGGAGAGTTCACCACCGCGCTCGCGGACTCGTGGAACGGGAGGAGGTGGAGTGCGGTCAAGCCCGCCGCGCTAGGCCACTCGCCCGCGCTGTATGCCGTCTCGTGCGCATCCGCGAAGAGTTGCCTTGCGGTTGGCGTGGGTAACAGCGGCGAAAATACCAGGCCTATCAGGGCGATCGGCGAGTACTTTAACGGCAGGACCTGGAAG
>JASIBM010000571.1 GCA_030045175.1 Streptosporangiaceae bacterium
TGACCAGGTCGCCGGTGCGCAGCCAGCCGCCGCCAGGCAGGATCGCGGCCGTCTCGTCCGGCATGCCCCAGTACCCGGGCGTGACGACCGGGTTGCGCAGCCAGATCTCGCCCGTCTGCCCCGCCCCGAGTCCGGCCCCGCCCGTCTCGGCCCCGCCCGCCCCGAGCCCGCCCGCCTCGCCCGGATCGTCGGCGGGCGCCACGACCTTCGCCTCGTTGATCGCCCCCAGGTACGGGTGCTGGCGCACCGCGCCGAGCGTCCCGTACGGCCGGCGCCCGTGCGGCCAGATCAGCCCGTACGGCGACTCGGACAGGGCGTAGCCGATGACGATCTTGATCCCGAACCGCCGCTCGATCTCCAGCTGCCTGGCCCGGTCGGGTGCGGGCCCGGCGTAACACAACCGCAGCGGGTTGTCCGCGTCGTCCGGGCGCTCCGGCTGCCGCATCAAGATCTCCAGCATCGCCCCGATCGCGTTGAACTCGGTGGCGCCGTGCCGCCGCGCGGCATCGAGGAACCCGCTGGCGGAGAACCTGGGCAGGAGCACCAGTCCCGCCCCGCAGGCCAGCGACCCGAGAGCCGAGTAGATCGGCGCGTTGATGTGAAACAGCGGCAACGACGTCATCAGCCGGTCCCGCTCGGTCAGCTCCATCCAGAACGGGAAGCCCTCGCCCGCCATCGCGTACGCCCGGTGCGTCTGCATGACCAGCTTGGAACGGCCCGTCGTGCCCGATGTCGGGATCAGCACGGCAAGGTCGCCGGGCCGGGCAGGCGCATCGGCCAGCGAACTGAGCTCAAGGCCAGCCCGCCGTTCGCTGGTCGCATCAAGAGCCAGGCCATTCACATTCACAACGGCCGGCACCCGCCGGTCGCCCACCAGCGCCGGCTCAGCCAGGGCCGACTCGACCACGCCGGCCAGCCCGGGGTCGGTCAGCACCGCTCGCGGCTGAACCTGGCCGATCAGCGCGGCCAGTTCCGCGGCCGGGCTCGCCGGGTTGACAGGGACCGTGACCGCCCCGAGCGTCGCCAGGGCCAGCCAGCTGAGCAGGTACTCGTGCGTGGTCCGCGCGGTGAGCATGACCAGGTCGCCGCGGCTGATCCCGGCGTCGGCAAGCTCGGCCGCCGTGACGGCGACCCTGGTGGCGGCCGCGCCGAACGTGAGCGTCAGGTCGTCGGTGCGCAGCCAGGTACCGCCGGGATCGCGCCCCGCCGCCCGGTCGAGCAGTCGCGGGATGGTCCCCGTGTAGTTCTCTGGCGTGGTGCCGAACTCGCCGGTCATGGCAGTAGACAATACGACTAGTCGGGCAGGCCGGTCAGATACGCCCCTAGGCGTGACACGCGCTAGTCGTGTGGCGCCAGGCCGCTCGCCAGGATGGTCAGCAGGTCGCCGAGCACGTCGTCGGGCACCCAGCCGCCACTGGTCCACTCGGCCCAGCGCACGCCGATGAAGTTGCCGAGCCCGATGTAGGCGTAGGCGAGGACCTCGGGGTCGAATCTGGCGTCGATGTCGCCGCCCAGCTGCGCCGACCTGACGCCGCGCGCGTATCCCCTAGCGAGCCGCTCGTAGTACGCGCGGAACTCGCCAGGCGCCACGAACTCGGCCTCCCGCACGATGCGGAAGATCCACGGGCGCTGTGACATCAGGTCGAAGTACGCGCGGAACGCGGCTCGCTCCCGCGACCGCTGGCTTGGTCCCACGTCGGCAAGGGCGGCCCGCATGGCCGCGCGCAGGTCGTCGTTGACCTGCCACAGCACGGCTATGAAGATCGCCGCCTTGGAGTCGAAGTAGGCGTAGAAGCTGCCGGTAGCCATGCCTGCGGCGGCGCAGATCTGGGCCACGCTGGTCCTGCGGTAGCTGCGCTCGCCGAAGAGTTGCTCGGCCGCGGCGAGCAAGCGCTCCCGAGGCGGCCGCTCTGCCACCCCCGGCCGCCGACTGGCAACGGTGCTCATCTGCGCGCCTCCGGCACGACGCTCATCTTCTGCTCCAGACTTCGACCGGCAGGGCGGCGGCGGGCCGACCCGCGTGTGCGGATCGGCCCGCCTGCGGACCGTTTCCGTCAGGGCGACGGAATGCCGCTCGCCGGCGGCGGTGCCTGCGCTGTCATGTACGCCGTCACCGCCCCGGTCGGGCTGTCGTTGGTCACAAGGACGTCTCCCGTCGGGACAAGCACGCCGTTCTTGATAATGCCGATGTAAGCGCCGGTGATGCCGTTGTGGTCGGTGCCCGAGTAGGCGTAAGGCGCCACCGCCACGCCGTTGGGCAGGCCACCGTTGATCGCGTTGATCAGGTCCTGCCTGGTCGGGTTCCGCCCGGCCTTGAGCATCGCCTGCACGAACGTATAGGCGACCGACATGCCGTAGAGCACGTTGCCGTCGAAGGCCTTCGCGGGATGGTACTCATTGAAGATCTTCGTGAACAACTTGATCCAGGGGTTGGTCGTGTCGCCGAGCGAGGGCAGGTAGCCATCGGTGATGATGCCCTGGGTCAGGCTGTTGCCGAAGCTGCCGGTCTTCTTGGCGAACGTGTCGAGCAGGCCGGCCAGCGTGATCGGGTCCGAGCCGACGTCGCTGACGACGTTGGTCGGGCTGAACTTGAGCGTCAGCTCGGACAGCCGCAGCAGCGCGGTCACGGCCGGGATCGAGAACGAGATCACGACCTGGGCCTTGGCCGCGGCCAGCTTGCCCGTCAGGGCGCCGATCTGCTGCGCGAGGTTCGTGGCATCGACGTCGTACGGCTCAGCGGCGACGATCTGGGACTTGGGGATCTCGTAGCCCAGGCCCTTGATGCCGTCCATGCCGAACTCGTCATCCTGGTACAACAGGCCGATCTTCATGCCCTTGAAGTGCTGCTCGACGTAGTTGCCGAGGATCTTGCCCTCTCTGATGTAGTCGAGCTGCCAGCCAAACGTCTCCGGATACTTAGTCGGGTCGTTCCAGCATTCGCAGCCTGACGCCACGAACACGTCGGGAACGTGCTCCGCGTTGATGAACTGCACCACGGCAAGGTGCGTCGGGGTGCCCAGCCCATTGAAGATCGCGTAGACGTTGTCCTGCTGGATCAGCTGGTGCACGTCGGACACGGTGTCTGTCGGGTTGTACTGGTCGTTCAGGTACTTGTAGACGATCTTGCGCCCGTAGATGCCGCCGTGCGCGTTCACGTACTTGAAGTACGCGTCGGACGAGGGCGCGATCTCGCTGTACCCGGGCGCCGCCGGGCCGGTGAGCGGCTGGTGGCTGCCGATCAGGATCGTCTTGGCGGTGATCCCGGGCGCCGAGGCGGTCAGGACGGACTTGGTACCCGTCTTGGTGGTTGAACTGCACGCGGCAAGCACCAGCGCCGCGGTCGCGGCCGCGGCGATAACCGCCGTGCTCGCGCGGTGAGATCTGGTCATCTAGTCTGCTCCTCCTGCTGTTCTCTGGCCGGCCAGAGCCGGCGTACCGAATTGACTGGACCACTGACAGCTGGCTGGGCCAGCCCGAAGAACCGGCGAACGGCGCCCTGGATGCCGGACGGGAACACCAGCATCACCACGATCAGGACCAGGCCATAGGCGATGATCGGGATGTTCGGGCTGGTGTTCGCCGAGAACCCGTGGCTGGCCGCGAAGTTCGTCAGGAAGCTCGGGACCAGGACAAGCACGCATGCCCCCCAGACCGCGCCGACCAGGCTGCCGAGCCCGCCGAGTACGGCGCCGGTGAGCAGCCCGATCGAGAGCGTGAGCACGTACGTGCCTGGCGTGGCGCCCCCGGTGACGACGGCGAGCAGCGCGCCGCCCAGGCCGGCGCACGCGGAGCTGACCACGAACGCGCGCACTTGCAGTACGGACACGTTCAGCCCGGAGAGCGCGGCGGCGACCTCGTCGTCGCGCAGCGCGCGCCAGTTGCGGCCGACCCGGCTCCTGGCCAGGTTGGCGAGCAGGATCAGCGCCACGAAGGCGATCGCGATCGTGAGCCAGGCCTGGAATTGCGCCAGCGACACGCTGGCGGGAACCCACGCGGGATTGCCGACGAAGAAAGTGAGCCCCTCGTCGCCGCCGAACACGCTCTGGTACGTGCTCACCACCGACGCGGGCACTGCGACGGCGAGCAGCAGCGTGGCCCCGGCCAGGTACGGGCCGCGCAGCCTGGCCGCGGCGATCCCGACCACCCCGCCGGCCACCGCGGAGATGACGGTGGCCGCCAGCAAGGTCATGGCCAGATCCCAGTGCACGTGGAAAAAGATCAGGTTCATGTCCCACTGCACGTGCAGGAGGAACAACTCGGTCGCGTAGCCGCCGACCGCCATGAACGCCCCGTGCCCGATCGAGATCTGCCCGCTCAGCCCGATCAGCACGGTCAGGCCGGCCACCGCGATCACGTAGGCGGCGACCTGCGCGATCTGGTAGTCGCGGTACTCGCCCAGCTTGATCGTCAAGATCACGACCACGACCGCCGCGAGCAGCGCCAGACCCGTGTGCTTGGCCAGGGTCATCGTCACACCCTCCTAGCCGACGCCGAGGAGAACAGGCCGGCTGGCCGGAGCATCAGGACGAGGACGAGCGCGCCGAGGCCGAACAGGCTCTCCAGGTTGGGGTTCAGGTAGCCATCGGTGTAGCTCAGCCCGACGCCGAGGATCAGCCCGCCGGCCACGGCGCCAGCCGGGCTCTCCAGGCCGCCGATCACCGCGGCGGTGAAGCCGAGCACGAATGGCGCGTCCATGATGTTCGGGTTGATCATCGGCGGTACCACGAGCAGGCCGGCCAGCGCCCCGAGCAGGCCAGCCAGCGCCCAGCCCAGCGTGAGCATCCGGCCCACCCTGACCCCGAGCAGCCTGGCCACCTGCGCGTTGAACGCCGTGGCCCGCAGCCGAAGCCCGATCGACGTGAACCTGAACATGACCGCGAGCAACCCGGCCGCGATCAGCACGGCGATACCGGTGAGCAGGT
Organism: Streptosporangiaceae bacterium; assembly: GCA_030045175.1. Classification (GTDB taxonomy): domain Bacteria; phylum Actinomycetota; class Actinomycetes; order Streptosporangiales; family Streptosporangiaceae; genus Chersky-822. Next base: position 4,923 of record JASIBM010000571.1, read on the forward strand.
CGTTGCGGGTGATCCCGAGGTGGGTGTGCCCGAGGCTGAGCCCGATGACCGAATAGGCGTAGGGGAACGCCCGGTTGGAGACGCCGAAGATCACCCCGGCCAGGCCCTCGAGCAGGATCAGCAGGCCGATCGTCACGATCACCGCGTTCAGCGGCGGCTTGTTCTCTACCTGGCGCACCACTGTGCGCTCGATCAGCGCGCCAAGCACCAGGCCGCTGGCCAGCGCGACGACGAACCCGAGCCAGTAGCTGCCGGTGCGGTTGACCACGGCGAGCGCGATGTAGGAGGTCAGCATCGCCATGGCGCCCTGGGCGTAGTTGAGCACCCGGGTACCCCGCCAGATCAGCACGAGGGAGAGCCCGATCGCCGCGTAGATCAGCCCGAAGCTGATCCCGCCGAGGGTGAGCTGAATGAACTCCTGCATCCCTGCCCGTCCTTAAAATCCCAGGTAGTGCCGGCGCAGCGCCTCGTCGGCGGCGAGCACGGACGCCTGGTCCCTGGCGACCACCCTGCCGAGGTTCAGCACGACGCCCTGATCGGCGATCGACAGCGCGCTGCGGGCGTTCTGCTCGACCAGCACGATGGTCAGGCCCACCTCGTCGCGCAGCCGCCTGACCAGGTCCATGACCGAGGCGACGATCTTGGGGGCCAGGCCGAGCGAAGGCTCGTCGAGCAGCAGCACCCGGGGGGCGGCCAGCAGCGCCCGCGCTATCACGAGCATCTGCCGCTCGCCGCCTGACAGTGACCCGGCCGCGAGGTTCCTGCGCTCGGCGAGCGCGCCGAACCGCTGGTACGTCTCGTCAAGCGCCGCGGCGCGACCGGCCCGCGGCCGCAGCATGGCGCCAAGGCGGAGGTTCTCGGCGACCGTGAGCTCGGTGATCACGCCCTGGCCCTCTGGGACGTGCGCGACGCCAGACCTCGCGATGTCCTCTGGACGCCGGTGCGCCACGTCGGTGCCGTCAAGCAGCACCCGGCCGCGGCTGGGCCGCAGGAACCCGCCGATGGTGCGCAGCAGGGTGGTCTTGCCCGCGCCGTTGGCCCCGAGTACGGCCGTGATGGTGCCTGGGTCTGCCGTCAGCGAGACGCCGTCGAGCACCTGAACGGTGCCGTACCCCGAGGTGATGTCGTGGACCGCCAGCGACGCGCCGCTACTCATGGCTCGGCAGCCCTTCGCTCGGCGATGGCGCCTGGCCGGCCACGCCGGTGTGCTCGGTCCCGAGGTAGGCCTCGGTGACGACGGGATTCGCCTGGACCTGCGCCGGGGTGCCGCTGGCGATCAGCTTGCCGAAGTCGAGCACGAAGATCTGCTCGCAGACCGACATCATCAGGTCCATCCGGTGCTCGATCACGAGCACGCCGATCTCCTCGGCCAGCTTGCCGATCAGCCGGCCAAGGTCGGCCAGTTCCTCGTCCGACAGGCCACTGGCCGGCTCGTCGAGCAGCAGCATGCTCGGCTCGGCGGCGAGCGCCCTGGCCAGCGCCACCTGCTTGCGCGGCCCGTGGGCCAGCGTCGACGGCATCCGCTCGGCCAGGCCGGCGGCGCCCACCCGGTCGAGCGCGTCCATCGCCCGGCCACGCAGCCTTCGCTCGTCCCGGTCCGACCACGGCAGGCCGGATAGGCCCGCCCAGAATCCGGCCCTGGCGTGGCGGCTCGCCCCGACCATCACGTTCTCGACCACCGACAGGCCGTTGAACAGGCCGATTCCCTGGAGGGTCCGTGCGATCCCGAGCCGGGCCAGCCGGTGCGGCCGGATCCGGCTGAGCCGGGAGCCGCCGAACCAGATCTCGCCAGACTGCGGCCGCACGAAGCCGCATACCGCGTTCAGCAGCGTGGTCTTGCCCGCCCCGTTCGGCCCGATGATCCCGGTCACCTGCGCAGGCGCCGCGGCGAGGGTCACGTCGTCGAGAGCCGTCAGCCCGCCGAAGCGCACGGTCAGTCCCCGGACCTCCAATGAACCGTCATTCATCGGTCAAATCCTCGCTCGCAGGCCCAACGTCACCGCGTTATGAACCAAGATTCACCCTCAGCGGACCCGAATCAATCCACGCGGTTAATCGTGGCCAAACTGTGTCTTCTCTTCCCGCTCGCCTCCGGGCGCCCTTTGAGGTGCCGGCTGGACTTGTCGCTGCGCTCCGGCGTCCAGACGGCACCGGCGCCCTGCGGCTCGCTCGCGCGCTCTCGCCTCCGGCTTCGCCTTCGGCTCGATCGCGCAGGGCTTCCCGCTCGCCTCCGGGCGCTCCTCTTCCCGCTCGCCTCCGGAGCGCCCTTAAGGCACCGCCTTCCCTCGTCGCGAAAACCACGCTCCTCAGTCCAGGCGGCGCCGGCGCCCCTGCGGCTCGCTCGCGCGCTCTCGCCTCCGGCTTCACCTTCGGCTCGATCGCGCAGGGCTTCCCGCTCGCCTCCGGGGCGCCCTTGGGGCGCTTGCATGCCCCGCCGAACCATGATCGGGGACGATTCTCAGCTGGAGCAGCTGAAGATCGTCCCCGATCATGAAAGTGGGGCGCTGGGCCAGGGCACCATCCTGGCGGTTGCCGGGGGGACCGCGATTGGTGACTATGGCCTGGTGAACTTGGATGGCGGGGCGATCTGGGGGCGGGGCGTCGCGAAGGTTACCGTGCTGACCGGAGCGGGCATTTCTACCGATTCTGGTATACCGGACTTTCGCGGGCCCAACGGCGTGTGGACTCGTGACCCGGCCGCCGAGAAGCTGTCGACCTTCCAGGAGTACGTGGCTAACCCGGCCGTCCGCCGCCGGTCCTGGCAGGCAAGGCTGGCGCACCCGGCGTGGTCCGCCGCGCCCAACGCGGCGCACCTGGCCCTGGCCGAGCTCGCCACCACGCTCGACGTGTGGGTGATCACGCAGAACATCGACGGCCTGCACCAGCGCGCGGGAACGCCCGCCGGCCGGGTGCTCGAACTGCACGGGACGATGTACGAGGTGGTCTGCGTGGGATGCGGCGACCGGACGCAGATGACGCAGGCGCTAGACCGGGTCAAGGCCGGCGAGGACGACCCGCCATGCCTGCGTTGCGGCGGGATACTCAAGTCGGCGACGGTCATGTTCGGCCAGCCGCTCGACCGCCTGGTGCTCGCCATGGCCGTCAATGCCGCCAGCGACTGCGACCTGATGCTCGCCGTCGGCAGCACGCTGACCGTCGAGCCGGCCGCCTCGCTCTGCGCCGTGGCCACCGAGGCCGGCGTTCACCTGGTCATCGTCAACCGTGACCCGACGCCGTACGACGAGCTGGCCACCGAGGTCATCAGGGAGCCGATCGGCACGGCCATCCCGAGGATCGCCGCCCGGCTCGCCAGGTACCGCTCCGAGACATGATCACGGACTCCCGTCAGCAGGATCCGCAGACGCACGTCCGTGATCACGATGGCGCGGCGCCGGCGCGGCGCCCGATCAGGTGGAACAGCCTGCTGAGCTGGCGGTAAGGATCACGACGGCTGGCCTCGTACTCGACCTCGAACACGTCGTCCAGCGCGCTCTCGACGGTCACGCCGGCTGGCGCCGCGTCGTACACCGCGGCCGAACCGAGGCGGCCGTCGCGGGCGCCGATCCAGCCGTCGGTGAACAGCCGGACCCCGTACCAGGTGACCGGCTCGACGCCATGCCCGGCGAGCAGCGCGGTCAGCTCCTCGACCGTGTCGGCCCTGGTCTCCAGGCCCAGGCCGTTGACCTGCCGGATGGTTTCAAACGCCAATAGCGCGTCAGCCCAGCGCCCCTCGATGGCCGGGCGGACCGCCAGGCACCGGGCGTTCTTCGCGACCAGCGAGACGATCCCGCCAGGCTCCGCCAGGTCGGCCAGCGCCGCGACGAAAGGCCCAGGGTCGTCCACGTACATGATCACGCCGTGGCACAGCACCCCGGCGAACCGCTCGCCGCCCAGCACCAGGCTCGCCCCCGCGGCATCGGCTTGCACCAGGCGGACCCGGCCAGCCACCTCGGCAGGCTCGCCCGCGAGCCGAGCGGCCGC
>JASIBM010000572.1 GCA_030045175.1 Streptosporangiaceae bacterium
GCTGCCGCCATGAACGATCGGGTGATCGGGTACTGGCGCAGTTCCGAGGTATGGCTCAGGAACACCCGTCGTGGCCCCTCCATGACCAAAACGTTACGCCACCGCGAACGTCGGTCGGGTGCTCGCCGGATTCCTTGATCACGGTGGGTTGCCGTCGAAGAGACCGGTAAACCCACCGTGATCATGGTCTGCGGCGGGCGCGGCGCCGTCGGCGCGGGCGCACCTGGGTTAGCGCGTGATCAGGAAGGACTCGGGGTCGAGGGGCGGGCGGGGGGCGGGCGGGGCGGCGGCGTGGCCGACGCCGATCGCGCCCATCGGTTCCCAGCCGGCCGGCAGGCCGAGCGCCGTCGCGGCGACCGGGCCGCAGAACAGCGTGCTCGACACCCAGCATGAGGCGAGGCCCTCGACCGAGAGCGCGATCAGCAGGTTCTCCACCCCGGCGCCCATGGACACCAGGAACATGGCGCGCTCGGCGGCGCCCCTGCGCTCGTCCGGGTAGGGGTGCGCGGCCTCGGAGACCAGGCAAGGCACGATGATCAGCGGCGCCCGGCGCAGCGGCTCGCCGCGCCTGGTCCGCCGGGCGATCTGGTCCTCGGTGAAGCCGTCGCCGCGCAGGTCGGCCACCCAGGCCGCGAGCATGTCGTCAAGCAGCCTGGTCCTCGCCTGGGCCGACTCGACGAGCGCGAACCGCCACGGCCGGCTGTGATGCGGCGCCGGCGCGGTGAGGGCGGCGGCGATCGCCCGGTGCACCGCCGCCAGGTCAACGGGCTCGGCCGTGAACTCACGCACGGTCCGGCGCTCGGCTACGACATCCGCCGCGCCCAGCCGGAACATGTCGTCCGCGGCGGACCTGACCAGCGCCGCGGCGCCTGGCCCGTCGGCGCTCGTGACCAGCGAGCCCAGGCCGCGGACCACCGCGACGGGCAGCTGGCTCGTCTTGCCCTTGACCAGGTCGCCGGCCGCCGCGATCTCGTCGGCGACGGCAGCGAGCGTTACCTCGAGCACCGTGCCGAAGGCGTCGGCCTGGCCGCGGTGATCGCGCAGCGGGACCAGGCCCGCCGCCCCGATGGCCGCATCGGTCTGGCCGTTGCGCCACGCCCGGCCCATCGTGTCCGTGATGACCACGCCGACCTCCGCGCCGGTCAGGCCGGCGAGGCCGGCCCGCAGCCGCCGGGCCGACCCGTCCGGGTCCTCAGGCAGGAGCACGACGGTCCCAGGGGCCGTGTTGGAACGGTCGACTCCGGCGGCGGCGAGCACGAACCCGTGCCTGGTCTGGGCGATCGTCGTCGCGCCGCGTCGCGCGACCACCCTGGCCGTCTCAGCGGCGATCGCGTCGTCGCGGTCGGCGAGGATCACCCGGCCCTCCGCCTTGCTGACGATCTTCGAGGTCACCACGAGGATGTCGCCGTCGGCCAGGTCGGGCACGGCCTGGCCGATCAGGGCGGCGAGGTCGGCTCCTGCGGTGATCTCGGGCAGGCCGGGCACGCCGATGACGGTGATCTGCGCCGGGGGCACCTGCGGGGTCGGCGCGTGCCTGGTCGCCCGGGCATGCTGCGCCGGCAGTGTGGGCTGGGCCGGGGGTGCGTGCTGGGCCGGGGGTGCTTGTCCGGCGGGGGTGTGGTCAGTCATGGGCCAACTCCTGCGCGAGCGAGATCGCCGCCGCGGCGATCTCGGCGGCCGCATCGATGTCCGTCATGTAGAGAGGCCGCGCCCGCACGGCGATCCCGGCAAGCTCGGCGGCGCCGGTGGCGGCCGCGTCCGCGGTGTCGACCAGCCACCCGTTGAGCAGGCCTGGACCGTAATGCGCGGCGACGGCCGCGGCGGTGGACCGCACCCCGATCGCGGCGAGGCAGGCGTCGGCCATGCCGCGCACGGGCGCGCCGCCGATCACGGGCGAGACGCCGACGACGGTTCGCGCCGCCACGGCCTCGGCGATCCCGGGGACCGCGAGGATCACCCCGATGCTCACCACCGGATTGGATGGCGGCAGCAAGATGAAGTCGGCGTCGGCGATCGCCTGCAGCACACCGGGAGCCGGAGTGGATCGCTCGGCGCCGGCGGCGATGAACGCTCGGGCAGGAACCTTCGCGTGCAGCCTGACCCACCATTCCTGGAAGTGGACCGTCCTGGTGCCCGCATCGTCATCGATCAGCACGTGGGTCTGAACGTCGTCGTCGGTCATGGGCAGGAGCGTCACTCCGGGCCGCCACCGCTCGCACAGTTTCCCCGTGACCGCGGACAGGGGCAACCCAGCGCTCAGCATCGAGGTGCGGACGATGTGGGTGGCGAAGTCGCGGTCGCCGAGGGTGAACCAGTCCGGGCCGGCTCCGTACGCGGTGAGCTCAGACTGCACCGTGTAGCTCTCGTCCGCGCGCCCCCAGCCCTGTTCCTCGCTGATCCCGCCGCCAAGCGTGTACATCACGGTGTCCAGGTCGGGGCAGACGTGCAGGCCGAACAGGTTGATGTCGTCGCCGGTGTTCCCGATCACGGTGATCTGCGCTTGGGGCGCGGCGGCTCGCAGCCCGCGCAGGAACCGGGCGCCGCCGACGCCGCCTGCGAGCAACGTGATTCGCATGCGCCGAGTCTGCCAGGCGGAATGAGGATCCTGGCGACCTGGGCTGAACCGGTGCGCACCCGCTTGCTGGCGTGACTACAGGGGTTGGAACAGTCGTATGGGGCTAGAGTGACCGCACGAGCGGCATCATCCGGTGGTCGAGAGCCCGGGGCCGCAGGATTTCGGCGGCGGACTTTCCCGTCATCACGGTCAAGCAGGCGGCCTTTATCACGTATCTGCCTTGACTCGCGGCAAGACACGCGGGTGTAATTTCACTAGTGTGATTCTCGGCAGGCCAACTGCATCGGCTGCTCGCTGACGCCTGGCAGGCCGGGGAGCCGACGGGGTTGCTAGGGGTGGAGGTGCGCTGTGACTGACGCCATCGTCACGCTGGTGTATGACGGATTTGGCATCGGCGCGGATGAGGGCGCAGAGCCTGCGTGGCAGGACAGGGCGCTGTGCGCGCAGACCGATCCGGAGGCGTTCTTCCCCGAGAAGGGCGGCTCCACCAGGGAAGCGAAGCGGGTATGCCGAAGCTGCGAGGTGCGCGCGGAGTGCCTGGAGTACGCGCTTGAGCACGACGAGCGGTTCGGGATCTGGGGCGGGCTCTCCGAGCGGGAGCGCCGGCGGCTCAAGCGTCACGCGGGCTAAGACCACGAGGTAAGCTCTGGCTGGCAAGCTGGCCGTCTGCCAGTGCCGTGGCCCAAGCTTCGCGTATCGTTCACAGGTAACCCGGCCCGCCGGAGGACTACGCAGCCCTCAGCGCCTGCCGGCCCCCGAGGGTGAACCCCCTGAGCAGCAACCGGATTGCCTTGTCGCTGAACGAGTCTTATCCGCAGCATGTCGTCACGGCTGTCGTGGTTGCCCACGATGGAGCCGCGTGGCTTCCGCGCGTCGCCGACGCCCTGCTTGACCAGTCCCGGCCGGTGCAGCGCATCGTCGCCGTGGACACGGGGAGCAGGGACCGCAGCGGTGCCGTGCTCGCGTCGAAGTTCGGCCAGGCGGCGGTGTTTGGCATGGACCGGTCGACCGGCTACGGCGCGGCCGTCAGCCGGGCGCTGGCGCACCGGGCCGCGAACGTGCCGGTGCCTACCGCGGCCGGGATTTCGCCCGCCGACCGGGTCGAGTGGATCTGGCTGCTGCACGACGACTGCGAGCCAGCGCCGGACGCGCTCGAGCAGTTGCTGCGCGGCGCCGCTGAGACCGGCGCGGCGGCGGTTCTCGGGCCAAAGCTGCGGGACTGGTCGAACCGTGACGTGGTGCTCGAGGCAGGGGTCACCCTCGACACGGCGGCCAGGCGCGTCACGGGCATCGAGCCGCGCGAGGTGGATCAGGGCCAGCACGACGGGGACAGGGACACGCTCGCCGTCAGCAGCGCCGGCATGCTCGTCCGCCGCGACGTGTGGGAGCAGGTCGGCGGGTTCGACGCGAGCATGAGCCTGTTCATGGAGGACATCGACTTCTGCTGGCGGGCGCACGCGGCTGGCTATCGGGTCCGGGTCATCACTGACGCGGTCTGCTACCACGTTCAGGCCGCGGTCAAGCGCAAGCGGCCGATCTCGGTAGGGCGCAGCGCCAGGATGCTCGACCGGCGCAACGGGCTGATCACGCTCCTCGGTAACCTGCCCACGGGGCAGATGCTGACCAGCGCCGTAGGGAACGTCGTGGTCTCGTCCCTGCGGATCAGCTTCTTCCTGCTGGCCAAGCGGATGACGGCGGCGTTCGACGAGGCGGGGGCCGTGGCAACCGTGCTCGGCCACCCGCTCAGGTTCGCCGCCGTCCGCAGGCGCCGGGCTCGAGGCCGCCGCGCCGCCTACTCCAGGGTCCGCGCTGACCTCCCGCCCGGCCGCTCGGCGCGTCGGCTTGCCGAATTTGTCGCGTCCACGATGCTGAAGTCCGGGCAGGCCGACACGGCGGGCGCGCATCACGCCTCGGCCGATCCGACCGACGACGACTCGCTGCTTGTCGACAACGGCCTGGCCCGGCGGCTGTTGACCAGCCCGACCCTGTTGCTCTTCGTCGGCCTCCTTACGGTCGCGCTGGTCGCTGGCCGCTCGCTACTCGGCGGCGGGCCGCTCGGCGGCGGATCGCTTGTGCCGCTCTGGGGTGGTGCGTCCGACCTGTGGCATACGTACCTGCAGGCGTTCCATCCCGACGGCATCGGCTCGACTTCGGCCGCGCCACCGTACATCGCGGTGCTCGCCGGGCTGGCGACCTTGCTCGGCGGCAAGCCATGGCTGGCGGTCGACGTCCTGCTGATCGGCTGCGTGCCGCTGTCGGGGATGACGGCCATGCTTGCGGTACGCAAGGTCACCAGCTCGGCGCTGATCCGGACGTGGGCGGCCGCGTCCTACGCCCTGTTGCCCGTAGCGATGGGCGTGGTCGCGGCCGCGCGATTCGGCACGGCCCTGGTGCTGATCCTGCTGCCGCTGATCGTGGCTCAGGCCGGCCGGGTCTGCACCGAGTCGAGGCAACGCGCGGGCCGGGCCGCCTGGGCCACCGGGTTGCTCGTGGCGATCGGCGCGGCCTTCGTGCCGTTGCTTTGGCTGCTTGCGCTCATCGCGTGCTGCGTGGCAGCGATCGGACTGCGGCCTTACCGCGCCGTGATGCTGCGCAACCTCGCGATCGTTGCGTGCACCGCCCCCGTCCTGTTGTTGCCATGGACGCTGACGCTGATCAGCAACCCGGCCCAGTTGTTGCTCGAGGCCGGGCTGCCGCAGCCAGGAACCCCCGCCGCCGGCCTGCCGGCCAAGGCGCTGGTGCTGCTGAGCCCGGGTGGACCAGGGCTGCCACCGTACTGGGTGACCGCAGGCCTGCTGGTGGTGGCGATCGCCAGCCTGTTCGCGAGGCAGCGGCGCGGGCAGATCATCGCTGGCTGGAGCCTGGCCCTGGCCGGCTTGCTCGCGGCCGTCGCGGTCAGCCACCTTACGGTCCGGCCCGCAGACGGCGGGCCGGTCACCGGCTGGACTGGGCTTCCGCTCGCGATCGCGGCGATCGGGTTCCTGCTCGCCGCCGTGGCCGGCGCCGACTCCCTGCGCAGGCCACCCCGTGGCACCGCGGGCTGGCGGGCGCTGCGTGGTGGCTCTGGCGTCGGGCCCATGGCCTCGCTGCTCGGGCTGATCGCCTGCTCGGCACCGTTGCTCTCGGCGGCGTGCTGGGTCGGCACCGGGGTCAGCGGCCCTGTGCACCAGGTCGCGAACCCGCTGGTGCCTGAGGTGGTCGCCGCTGCCAGCGGCCAGAGCTACCAGGTGCGCACGCTGGTGCTCCGCTCGGCGCACGGCCGGGTTTCCTACCTGCTGCTCCGCGGGCCGAGCCCGACACTGGCCGACGCCGCGCTGACTCCGCCGGCGGCCGCCAAGCGGGCACTGGCCAGGGCGGTGGCCGACCTGATCGCTCCGGATGGCGGCCTGGCCACCAACCAGAGCCAGCTGCTCGCCGACTTCGACATCGGCTACGTCTTGCTGCAAGAGCCGGTAAACCAGCAACTGGCCACCGTGCTCAATGACGTGAAGGGCCTCCAGCCCTACAGCAACATCTCGGGGGTCTATATCTGGCAGCTCGCCCGCAGCCCGGCGCGAGTCAGCGTGGTCGAGCCGAACGGCACCGTGGTGCCAATCCCGTC
>JASIBM010000573.1 GCA_030045175.1 Streptosporangiaceae bacterium
CCGCTGGCCAGGCCAGCGATGTTCACGGTCGCGGTGCTCCAGTTCATCCAGATCTGGAACGACCTGCTGGTCGGGCTGCTGTTCCTGCAGAACACGAACGAGCGCACCGTCACTGTCGGCATCGCGCTGCTGTCTTCTGGCCGCGTGACCAGCGTCCCCGCGCTGATGGCCGGGTCGGTGCTGAGCGTGATACCGCCGCTCGTCGTGTACGCGCTGTTCCAGAAGCACCTGGTCCGCGGCATCACGGCCGGGATGGGCAAGTAGGCGAGGGCGTTTTCAGGCTAGGCCGATGGCTGACATCACGTCGAACTCGCAGCCGCACGAGCGGCGCCGCACGAGCCGGACGCCGATCCGGAGCTCCTCGTAGCCGGGATTCTCGCCATCGATCGCGTTCACCAGGAGCTCGGCGCTCTGCGAGCCCATCGCTGGCGCGTCGTAGCTGATCGTCGTGAGGGCCGGCTCGACCAGGGGAGCGAAGTATGTGTCGTCAAACGACGCGATTGCCAGGTCATCGGGAAGCCTCAGGCCACGGCTGCGGCACGCCGCGAGGGCGCCGAGCGCCAGCTCGATGCTCGATGCGGCGATCGCGTCCGGGGCCAGGCCGGTGTCGAGCAGCCCCAGGGTCTGCTCGACACCGCTGCGCAGGCTCCATTCACACTCCCTGACCAGTCCTGGCAGCACCGCGAGTGAGCGCGCGGCCATGGCGGACTGGTAGCCCGCAAGCCGCTCCTGGCCGTCGGTCCGGTCGGCAGGCCCGCCCAGGAAGCCGATCTTGGTGTATCCGTGCCAGGCCAGGTGCTCGACCAGCGCGGCGACGCCCTCGCTGTTGTCCAGCGTCACGTTGCCCACGCCGACATCGGGGACGGTCTCGTCGATGAACACGCACGGAGTGCCGCGCAGCAACTCGGTGAACCTGGCCGCGGTGAACGGGGTCGTCGCGATCAAGATGCCATCGACCCAATGGTCGAGCAGCGTCTCGATCGCATCAGCGACACCCTCTGGGTCATCACCAGCGTCTACAAGGACTAGCCGGTATCCGACCTTCTTCAGGTACGACTGTGCGCCCTGGAGTATTGACGCGTAGAACGGGTGGTCCACGTGCGGGACTATCAGCCCGACGGTATGTGACCGGCGGGTCCGCAGCAATTGCGCGAACGGGGACGGCCGGAACCCGAGTTGCGCGGCCGCGTCAAGCACGGCGGCGCGGGTTTCTGGCGTTAGCTCACCGCGCCCGTTGAGCGCGCGTGAGGCGGTCGTCGTCGATACTCCCGCCAGCTTCGCGACGTCGGTCAGGCGGATCCGGGCGCTGCGCGGGTCCAAGGGTCCAACTCCTAGAAAATCGGTTGCGCAAACGATAACATGGTACAAGTTGCCCCGGTTGACTCCCTAGGAAACCGGCTACGAGACACGATTGCGGCTTGCGGCCTGACATGATGGAGGGGCAGGGACGTGACACTCACTCTTCCGTCACACGGTACGCCTGCGCACGGCACGGCGCAGCCCGCGGAAATCCGGGGTGTCTTGCCGGAAATCAGCCGTGCGAGCCCCTCTTCGCACCCGGCGCGTGAGGTCATCACGATGGGCCGGGTGGGGGTCGACATTTATCCCCTCGAGGTTGGCCGCAGCCTGGCCGACGTGGATAAGTTCGGCAAGTACCTGGGCGGCAGCCCGACCAATGTCGCGGTCGCAGCGGCCAGGCATGGCCGCCGGTCGGCGGTCATCACGCGCACCGGAGCGGACGCCTTCGGCGAGTTCATTCACAAGGCGCTCCGCGGTTATGGCGTGGACGACAGCTTCGTGACCGCGGTTCGCGGCCTGCCCACCCCGGTGACGTTCTGCGAGATGTTCCCGCCAGATGACTTCCCCATTTACTTTTATCGTTATCCGAAGGCACCCGACCTCCAGATCGCGGCCGGCGAACTTGACCTCGCCGCGATCAAGGCGGCCGGCCTCTTCTGGGCAACCGTCACCGGCCTGTGCGACGAGCCCAGCCGCACGGCCACGCTGGCCGCGCTGGCCTGCCGCGAACGACGCCATCCGACCGTGCTCGACCTGGACTACCGGCCCATGTTCTGGTCCTGCGCCGATGACGCGCGCGAGTGGACGCGGCAGGCGCTCGCGGCGGTCACGGTCGCTGTCGGCAACCTCGACGAGTGCGAGATGGCGGTCGGCACGCGCGACCCCGACCGGGCGGCCGACCTGCTGCTCGCGCTCGGCGTCCGGCTAGCCGTCGTCAAGCAGGGGCCGGCCGGCGTCCTCGCCCGGAGCGCCTCGGCCGACGTGCGGGTCCCGCCCGTTCCTGTCACCGTGCTGAACGGGCTAGGCGCAGGGGACGCGTTCGGCGGCGCGCTCTGTCATGGCCTGCTCGCAGGCTGGGACCTTGACCTGACGATCCGCGTAGCCAACGCGGCCGGGGCGATCGTCGCATCGAGGATCGCCTGCTCCGACGCCATGCCGACCACCGCTGAGGTGGCGGCCCTGGTAGGAAGGAACCTGGAGTGAACGAAGCGCGGCAGCGCTTGCTGCTGGCGACTAGGGCGGGCCGGCCGTGGGCCATACCAGCCGCGGCGGCCGAGCGCCGTCGCCGGCCGCGCATCGGCGAGTCCGAGCGGCTGCTGATCATCGCCGCCGACCACACGGCGCGCGGCGTCGTCGGCGTCGGCGACCGGCCGACCGCGATGGCGAACCGGTTCGACCTGCTCGACCGCATCCTCGTGGCGCTGGGCCGGCCAGGGGTGCACGGCTTCCTTGGCACCGCCGACCTGATCGAGGACCTGCTCCTCCTTGGCGCGCTCGAGGAGAAGATCGTGTTCGGCTCGATGAACCGTGGCGGCATTCCGGGCGCCGTCTTCGAGATGGACGATCGGTTCACCGGGTATGACGCGGCGGGCATCGTCAGTAGCGGGCTCGATGGCGGAAAGATGCTGCTGCGCATCGACCCCGAGGACCACGGGACGGCCAGGACGCTCGAGGCCTGCTCGCGTGCCGTCAGCGAGCTGGCGGCGGAAAGGCTGATCGCGCTCGTCGAGCCCTTCATGGTGAGCCGGCGCTCCGATCGGCCGGGCAACGACCTGGCTCCCGACGCCGTCATCCGCTCGGCCGCGATCGCCTCCGGGCTGGGCAGCACGTCCGCCTATAGCTGGCTCAAGCTCCCCGTGGTCGATGAGATGCCGCGCGTCGCCGAGTCCACCACGCTGCCGATCCTGCTGCTCGG
>JASIBM010000574.1 GCA_030045175.1 Streptosporangiaceae bacterium
TGCAGTTCAACTGGGCCAGGTTCACCGGCGCGGACGTCACGTTCTACGGCGCCCGGTTCTGCGGTGGCACCGTCCGGTTCGACTGGGTCACCGTGTCCGCTGGGGTGGTCAGCTTCATCCGCGCCGGGTTCAGCGGCGGGGCGGTCACGTTCCGCGAGGCCGGGTTGTCCGCCGGGCAGCTCCGGTTCGATCAGGCCGAGTTCACCGGAGGGACCGTCGGCTTCGCGGGTGCCCGGTTCGCCGGCACCGACGTCCGGTTCGAGGGCGCTGTCTTCGCTGGCGGCACCGCCGACTTCGGCCAGGCGGCGGACTGGTCCCATCCGCCGGCCTTCGACTGGACCGGCACCCCGCCCCCCGGCGTCATCCTGCCCTGAGCCGCACAGCCGCCCAGGTTTGCCTGGTGCCCGCTGGATAGCGCTCGCCTGGAGTACATATGGGAAGGTCACGGGCGCGGTGCGGGCGGAAAGGAATGTCGGAGCGTGCCCGTCCGGCCCGCGCGACGGGCTGCCTGGCGGCCCGGGTGACGGTGCCGCCGCACGCGCAGGCACGCGCGCGCGTCTTTCAGCATCTGGGTCATTTCGGTGGAGGCCGAAACGAATCGCTCCTACCGTGTGGCCATGGTGCTGATGAGCAGCGACGTGCTGACCGATCCGGCCTATGAGGTGCCCCAGCCGCCCGATGCCGCCGCCGGGCAGGCCGGCCTGGCGGGGATGGCCTGGTTCCGGGGCGCGGTGGTGCGTTTCAGCCGTGGTGCCGAGCATCAGCGCAGGCGTGCCCTGGTCGAAGGCGTACTGTCCGGCATCGATCCGCAGGCACTGCGGCGACGGGCGGCGCAGGGGCACCCGGGAGGAGTCGCGGGCGTGCTCGCCGAGGCGCTGGGGCTCACAGCGCAGGCCGCAGCCGGGATTGACGACGACGTCGCCGCGGTCGCCGCCTGCTACCACCCGCACACCCAGGTGAGTCAGGAGGCAGATGCGGCCGTCGGCCGGCTGGTGCGGGCGTTCGGCGGTGTCGCCGACGAGGCCACGGCTAACAAGATCGCGTTGCTGGTTCAGGCCCGCGACGCGACGAACGCGCTGGCTGCGGCCATGGTGGCAGGCCGGTCGGATGCGCCGGTGCCACTCACCCGCCGGATTGCCCCCGATGGCAGCCTGGTGGAGGTCGATCTGTCTGGGGCGCACTTCGGGGCCGGCCCGCACGCCTGCCCGGGCCGTGCGCACGCCCTGGCTCTGGCGACGGGGGCGATCCAGGCGCACGCCCGGTGAACGAGAGCGACAGCCTGGCGTTCCGCGCGGTTCATTACAGGGACCGCTCCGCTGCCGCCCAGCGTTCGGGACTTCCTTCCGGCCACCCTGCCAGCAACACCCGGCACCTTCCGCCCACCCGCCGCTGCCGTGGCACCACCTGTGGATCATCCGGTTCGGCCATTGGCGCTTAGCCTGCTCGGGATCGCCCTGCTGGTGGTATCGATGACGGTGAAGCGCAGCGATGCGGTCGAGGTCGCCTACATAACGCTCGGCACGGTTCTGATCGTCGCCGGCACCCTCCGCAAACTGCCAGCGACTGGGCCCCTGTGAAAGGAACGCGTCCGCTAGAGGACGGCCCACCGTTCATCGGCCAGCTCGGGATGTTCGCTCTCGCGGAACAGGGATAGGCACCCGCTCTGAAGCCGACGAAATCAGGCGTGAACGAGTTTCAGGCGCGGAACGCTAGGTCGTCTGGCAGACGGGGCTGATCCCGGGGACTGGATTATGGTGCGCCGCGGACACGATCTCCTCGCATACGTTCGAAATACCGATATGAGTAGCCGATGTGCTGAAGCGGATCGAGTTGTTACCCACATTTATGCTCCCGGATATGAACGATTGAGCGGCCCAAGTACCGGTGAGATAGGGGCTGTAATAGCGTATTCTGGCTTGCTCCCCGGTGGGATGACCGTGGTAGCGATGTACCTCTACGAAGGCGACGCAGGGCTGTTGATAAACCACTGTGGAGTAACTGATGTACCCGCGTATATAGTATGAGCTGGTGTGCTTGTGCTGTGTGCGGCAGATGGAGGTATTCGCGGCGGCGCGGGAGACCAGTCGGACGGACTTGCCGGTGGTAGCCGACGGATGGGTGGTGGCCGCGATCGCGGCCTGCGCTGCCAGTCCGGTCGCTGGCAGCATGCCAAGGGCGCCGATCGCACCAGCCGCATAACGAACTGTCTTCACGGAAGCAGCCTCCTTTTGCTGGCAATGATGTGATTGCCGGTTTCATTATCCGATCAGATTGGCGCGGCGCACAAGGCGCACAGCATTCAGGCTGGTCAGCCGATGCCTTGGCAGGTGTAGTAGTCGCTGACGCGGACGGCGGCCTCGGGGCCAGGTGTAGCGGGAGTGCTCGATCCCAGCTCCGCGCCCACCACCGCCAGCAAGCCGCCGAGAAGCTCGCCGCCGGGCCAGCCTGGCAGGACTGGGACCTAGTCTTCTCCACCCCCGCCGGCACGCCGATCGACCCGCGTGACGACTGGGAGGACTGGCGCTCAGTGCTAGCCGAGGCCGACATCAGGGCCGCGCGGGTGCATGACGCCCGGCACACCGCCGCCACGCTCCTGCTGGACCAGGGCATCCGAAACTGCAGCCAGGAAAGATCATGATGGGCAGGCAAACCCAGAACCCCAGGTCAGAGCGGGTGCGCCGCCAGGGACTTGAACCCCGAACCCGCGGATTAAGAGTCCGCTGCTCTGCCAATTGAGCTAGCGGCGCATTGACTCAGCGATGGTAACAGCATGGCTGGCGGTCGCGCGAACCGCGCTGAGGAGAGGCAGGCTGGCACCCAGCATGGCTACCGAAGTGCCCGCTGTTTGTCGTTGCGTGCGTGTTTTGTCGCGCAAAGGGCGTTGCCTGCTGGTGCATGGGCTAGCTTTGGCCCTGCATGGCGCGTCGCCTGACTCGGGCGGGGCGCCGGTTTGCGCAGCGCATGGGTCCACAGCAGCTTCCTCAGGGCGGAGAGATCATGACCATCCCGACCGAGCCGATCGGCAGCATCCCGCGGCCGGCGCAGCTGATCGACGCCGGGCACGACCTGGCCGCAGGGCGGCTCGACGCCGCCGGCTACGCCAGGCTCGCCGACGCGGCGGTGCGCGAGACGATCGAAGAGCTAGAGGCGACTGGCTCACCGGTGATCACCGACGGCGAGCAGGGCAAGCCGAGCTTTGCCACCTACCCGCTGGCTGGCCTGCAGCTGGCTCCGGACGGGGTGGTGATTCCGTTCGCGGACGGGCACACCCGGCAGCTTCCGGTGCTTACCGTCGGCCCGTTCCGGTACGGTGCGCATGCCGGAGGCTATCTTGAGCTGGCCAAGCGCTACGCTCATGTCCCGGTCAAGCAGGCGGTGATCGCCGCTTCGGCGCTGAGCCTGATCTACCCGTCGGCCGGCATCGACGGTTACCCAAGGGAAGCGTTCCTTGCCGACCTGATACGCGAGGCAGCCGCCGACATTCGCGGCGCACTGGACAATGGCGCGCACCGCGTGCAGGTCGATTTCACCGAGGGCAGGCTCGCGTGCAAGCTCGACCCGTCTGGCCAGCTACTGCGGTCGTTCATAGACCTGAACAACGAGGTGCTCGGCGAGTTCTCTGATGCGGATCGGAGCCGGATCGGCGTGCACACCTGCCCGGGTGGCGACCAGGACTCCACGCACAGCGCCGACGTCGACTACGCCGCGCTGCTGCCGGGCCTGTTCAGCCTGAACGCAGGCGCCTTCTACATCCAGCTTGCCAGCGAGCCCGACCGGCCGCGGGTGCTGCGCGCGATCGCCGAGCACGCCCGGCCAGGCCAGCAGGTCTTCGTCGGCGTGACGGACCCGATCGACCCGCGGGTCGAGACCGCCGAGGAGGTCAGGGACCGGGTGCTCGAAGCGGCGAGGTACATCGACCCCGCCCAGCTGGGTACCTGCGACGACTGTGGCTTCGCCCCGTTTGGCGACGACACGTCTACTCCCCGTGAGACGGCGTTCGCCAAGGTCCGCGCCCGGGTGGCCGGAACCCGCCTCGCCGCCAGCGAGCTCGGGCTCTCAACCTGACCTACCCCGGCGTCGGGGCTGGGCGATAGCGGCGCAGCCGGTTGGCGTTGCCGACCACAGAAAGCGACGAAGCCGCCATGGCGGCCGCGGCGATGATCGGCGACAGCAGGATGCCGAATGCCGGATAGAGCACCCCGGCGGCCAGGGGAATGCCGATGCCGTTGTAGCCGAGGGCGAAGACCAGGTTCTGCCTGATGTTGCGCATGGTGGCGCGGGACAGGCTGATCGCGGTGACCACGCCTGCCAGCGACCCGGAGATGAGCGTGACGCCGGCGGCCTCGATCGCGACGTCGGCGCCAGTGCCGATGGCCAGGCCGACGTCGGCGGCGGCCAGGGCCGGGGCGTCGTTGATCCCGTCGCCGACCATGGCTACCGTCCGTCCCGAGGCTTGCAGGCGGCGGATCGCGTCGGCCTTGTGCCCGGGCAGCACCTCGGCCAGCACCTTGCGCACGCCCACCTGACGGGCGATGGCCCCGGCCGTGGCGGCGTTGTCGCCGGTGATCATGATGACCTCGATGCCGAGCTTGCCCAGCGCGGCGATCGCCGCCGCCGATTCCTCCTTGACCGGGTCAGCGACCGCGAGCAGGCCGGCGAGCCGGCCGTCGATGGCGACCAGCACTGGCGTCTTCCCTTCGGCGGACAGCCGGGCGGCCGTGCCGGTCAGCGCGGTCACGTCGATGCCCGCGTCGGCGAGCAGCCGGGCCGTGCCGGCGAGGACCGCGTGGCCGGCCACGGTGGCCTGCACGCCCTTGCCTGTGATGGAGTCGAATCCGGCCGCGGTCGGCGGCGTGAGGCCGCGCTCGCGGGTGCCGGCCACGATCGCGGCGCCCAGCGGGTGCTCGCTGTCCGCCTCGGCGGCGGCGACCAGGGTCAGCAGCGCGTCGCCGTCCCAGCCGTCGGCCGGGCGGATGTCGGTGAGCGCGGGCCGGCCCGCGGTGATCGTGCCGGTCTTGTCAAGCACAACGGTGTCGACCTTGTGCGCGGTCTGGAGCGCCTCGCCGGACCGGACCAAGATGCCGGCGCGTGCGCCCTTGCCGGTCCCGACCATCACCGACAGGGGAGTGGCCAGGCCCAGGGCGCACGGGCAGGCGATGATCAGCACCGACACCGCCGGCATCAGGGCCAGGGTGAGCGCAGGGGCTGGGCCGGCGGTGAACCAGATCGCGAAGGTGACGATCGCCACGCCGATGACCGCGGGGACGAAGTAACCCGAGACCGTGTCTGCGAGCCGCTGGATGGGGGGCCTGGACGCCTGGGCCTGCCGCACTAGCCTGATGATCTGGGCCAGCATGGTGTCGGCGCCGACCTTCTCGGCGCGCAGGCGCAGCGACCCCGTGGTGTTGATGGTCGCGCCGATCACCGTGTCCCCGGCCCGCTTGGCGACCGGCATGGGCTCGCCGGTCACCATCGACTCGTCGACTGCCGACGAGCCGGACAGCACGGTCGCGTCGACCGGGATCTTCTCCCCGGGCCGGATCACGACCTCGTCCCCGGCGACGACCTGCCCGACCGGTATCTCGGCTTCGGCTCCGTCGCGGACCACGCGGGCGGTGCGCGCCTGGAGGCCAAGCAGCTCGCGGATGGCCTGCCCGGTCCCGGCCCTAGCCCTGGTCTCGATCAGCCGGCCCAGCATGACCAGGGTCACGATGGTCCCGGCCGCCTCGTAGTAAACGACCCGTACATCGGATGGGAACAGGCCGGGCGCCACTGTGACCAGCAAGCTGTACCCGTAGGCGGCGGTGGTGCCGAGCGTGATCAAGCTGTTCATGTCCGCGCTGCGGTGCGCCAGGGCCAGCCAGCCGGTCCGGTGGATCGGCCACCCGGCGTAGCACATCACCGGCGTGATAAGCGCCAGCTGTACCCAGTGGTTGAGCAGGGCGCCAGGGACCCAGCCGGCCTTGAACAGGTCATGTGCCATCACCGCGAGCAGCACCGGGGCGGTTAGCACGGCGCCGGCCACCAGCCGGCGGGTCAGGTCGGCGATCTCGGCCCGCCGCTCTGCGGCCTCGGCCGCCTCTTCCGCAGCGGCATCTGGCGCGCCGGCCATGCGCCCGCCGTCGGCGGGCGCATGACCGACCCGTGCTGCGCTGGGTGCTGCGATGGCCGTGCCTGGCTCGTCCCCTTGCGCAGCGGCGGCCGCGCCGTCCGGGTCGATGAGCAGCGTGCCGTGGATCATGTTCATCCCGCACGCGAAGCCATAGGACCCTGGCCGGGGCGATGCAAGCCGCACGGTGGTCCGCTCGAACGCCGGCAGCGACGCGCTCACGGCCAGGTCAGGGAAGACCACGCGGGAGGTGCAATCGCCGGACTCCTGCCGGTCGAACACCAGATCGAGCGGCACGCCGTGGCGTGCCCGGATCACGTCCGGGCGGTACCCGCCCTGCACCGTCACCGTGATCCGCTGCGCGCCGTCGGCCAGCTCCGCTGACCGGGCCCGGCGTGGCGCGAAGAAGAACCAGCCCAGGCCAGCCAGAGCGGCCGCCGCGCCGATGACGACAGCGACGTCAGCCACGCTCATCGCCGTCTCCTCGCGCCGTCGTCACCATCAGTTACCAATATACCCTATGGGGGTATAGGCGAGTGAGCCGGAACTGTTGAGTGAGCCGGCCCGCAGGCGGGGACTACCTGCGTCGCGCGGAGGCGTCGAGCGTGGGGCTGATCCACCCGCTGTCGGCGGGGTTGATGGTCAGTCCCGGCGGCACGATCTGGTCGATCCTGTCCAGGACGTCGTCGGGGAGCTCGACGTCGGCGGCAGTGAGCTGGGATTCCAGGTGCTCCATGGTGCGCGGGCCGATGATCGCCGAGGTGACCGCCGGGTGGCGGATGACGAACGCGATCGCCATCTCGATCAGGGTGATTCCCGCCTCGTCGGCCAGCTCAGCCAGCCGCCCGGCCGCGTCGAGCTTGCGCTGGTTCTCCTGCAGTGACAGGTCGAACCTCTTGACGAGCCGCCGCCGTGCCCCGGAGGCGGGATCTGGCCCCCCGGTGCCCTCGCGGTAGCGGCCGGAGAGCCATCCGCCGGCCAGCGGGCTCCAGCCGATCACGCCCATCCCGTACCTGGCGCAGGTGGGCAGGACGTCGGCCTCGATCCCGCGGGCGAGGATCGAATAAGGCGGCTGCTCGCAGGCGAACCGCTCGCGGCACCGGTCCCTGGCGGTCCACTGCGCCTCGACGATCGCAGAGACCGGCCAGGTCGAGTGGCCGATGTACCTGACCTTGCCCGCGCGTACCAGGTCGGTGAGGGCGCCGAGCGCCTCGTCGATGTCGGTGCCCGGGTCGTAGCGGTGGATCTGGTACAGGTCGATCCAGTCGGTGCCCAGCCGCCGCAGCGAGTTCTCGGCCTCGCGGATGATCCACCGGCGGGAGTTGCCTGCCTGGTTGGGATCGTCTCCCATCGGCATGTGGACCTTGGTCGCGAGCACCACGTCATCCCGCCTGCCGTCGGCCAGCGCCTTGCCCACGATGACCTCGGACTCGCCACGGGAGTAGACGTCCGCCGTGTCGATGAAGTTGATCCCGGCGTCAAGCGCGCGGTGAATGATCCGGATGCTCTCGTCGTGATCCTTGGTGCCCCAGTCACCGAACATCATGGCCCCGAGGCACAGCTTGCTGACCGAGACGCCGGTGCGCCCGAGACGGCGGTGTTCCATCGTCAGCTCCTCCTTGCTCGTGCTGGTCACAGGCCTTTCCGTGAATCTCTGCCTTAACCAGGATGCCGCCGCCACAGTATCCGCCGCGACCGCTAGGCTCACCGCCCATGAGAGCTGAATGGGCTGCGGACTATCACTACGAGTTCATCGGGGAGGGCGCTCACCGGATCATGCTCAGGCTGCCGCGCACGGTGCTCAGCCCGGCGACGGCCAGGCAGTATTGCGTCGACGGCCAGGTAAGCATGTCGACCACCTCGGACTTCGTGATCCTCGAGATGACCAGCGAGGACGAATCCGGCGGCTGGGACGAGGACGTCGATGGCTCGCTGTCCGCCATCGACGGTGTCCGCTCCGAGCTCGCCGCTGGTGACCTGCGGCCGCTCTACCTGGCGTGGCTGTCGGCCTACGGCGCGTGGGAGCGCGACGAGGACGCCTTTGATGACGACGATGAGGACGAGGTGGAGCCTCCGGTTCCGGCCGGCCTGGGGTCACTGACGGCCCCGCAACGCGCCCTGGCGGACTTCCTGCGCCTCGACCCTGACCTGCTCGAGGTCGCGGCGCAGGCCAGCCCGTCGCTGTCCGAATCCACCCGCGACGCGCACGCCCTGGCCACGCACATCGCAGGGCTCCCGGCTGGCGAGAAGGACCGCCTCCTCCTGATCGTCGCCCAGGACCAGGCGGCGACGGCCCGGATCGAACTGCTGCGCGGCTTCGGCGGAAACCCCGATGAAGGGCTGCACTCCCGCCCCCAGCGGACGGTAGCCGAACTGCTCGACGCCGCTGCGGAACTGCGTGCGAAGAAGGAACAGTAAGCCGCTGTTCGGCAGTGGCTGGAACGGCACCTCCTCGGCAGCGCGGCGCTCAGCGCGGCCCTGCCTGCGCGGTCATCCGCTTGCTCGCGAGCCACCCCAGATCCGCTTGGTCCTTGGCCCGGCCCGCCTGCTCGCGGTCGAACAGCGCATCGGCCTTGTGCAGGACGAGCGTGAAGGGGCGGCCTTGCCGCCTGGTCACGTGGGTGACGGGCAGTTCGGCGCCGTCGATCCGCGAGTGGACATGATGCCTGCGATCCTTGGCGAGCGGCCATGCGAAGGTGCGCAGGCTCTTGTCCTTCAGGAACGCGCCGAGGGTGCCGCACAGGTCGCAACTGCAGCCGCCGGGCATTTCGATCGACCAGTCGCCGGCTTCGCGTTCCGGGCGGGCGAGCCGGGTGCGGAGCCGCGCCGCGCAGTCGCTGGCCAGGGCTTGCAGGCCCGCGTCGCGGCGCGCGGCGGCTTTGGGCATCTTTGCGGCCGCTCGCAGCGCGGACATCTCCAGTACCGTCACCGCGTCGTCCTGCTGCCCGATATAGGAGGTAACGGCGTCCCGCGTGCCGGCCGCCTCCATCGCGGTGGCGGTCGTCAGCACCGCGGCGAGCGGTTCGCCCAAGGTACTGAGCTGGCCGTCACGGTTGCTTGGCGGCGACAACGCGAGCGCCGAGCGGATGTCCTTGCCGATCCACTCCCATGCCAGCTCGAGCAGCCGCAGCGCGGCCATCGCGCCAGCTCCGCCGGTGGCGCGCAGCCGCTCGCACAGGCCGGGCATCCGGTCCGCCGCCCACTGCGGCACTTGCCGGCTCTCGTGATATGCCCAGGTCGGATGATCGCCTCCGAACCAAGTTCGCAGAAGTTCCGCCGTCCACTGCTGGCCGTAGCCGTCGGCGATCTTCGCGAAGGAGTCCACGTGCGCGTCGGTGAGGCTTGCGATCAGGAACGGGCGCAGCAGCATCGCCGCGGTCGCCGCGTCAGCCACTGCCCCCGCCGCCTGCAGTGCCTGGCCGAGCAGCCCGGAGGCCTTGGCCTTGCCTTCCGCGTCCGGCACCTGGTAGTGCCGGATACCGTCCCAGAACGGCGCCAACGTCGCCGCGGCGGCACGGGCGCCGGCGACATCACCGGATGACGCCATCGCGGCGAGCTCATCGAGCGCCCAGGCCGGGGAGGTTTCTGCGCGGTTCGCGAACGCCTGCTCCCGTGGCCACACGACTACCGCCGCGCGGTGGTACCAGCGGTCCAGCGTGTTGCCATAGTTCCCCATGTAGCCCTCGTACTCCTGGGAGTACGGCCTGAGGTCGCCGGACGGGGTCGACGCGCACACCTCCGCGCCGCGCAGGGACAGCGATGTCTCATCAAGCCCGGTGCCGTCCAGGCCGGTCCAGTGCGTGAGCGTGATTTCGGAATCGACCAGATCCTGGATCACGTACTCGGGTTCGTCATCGCTCGTGCCCGAGGACTCGTCATCGGCTACGTCGTAGTCGTCGTACCAGCCTTGACGCCCGTATCCGGATAGCTCGTCGGCTGGGAATGCGCCGTGCGTCTCCCGGATGTCGGCGAGCGCGAGTATCGTCTCGCAGCCTGCCCTCTCCGCGGCTTCGCGCAGC
>JASIBM010000575.1 GCA_030045175.1 Streptosporangiaceae bacterium
GCGCAAGGGGCAGCGCTTCAAGGAGCCGCCGCAGCGTTACAAGGGCCTCGGCGAGATGGACGCGGCGCAGCTATCCGAGACCACGATGGATCCGCGCCGCCGGACGCTGCGCAGGATCAGGATCGAGGACGCCGCTGCCGCTCAGCAGATTTTCGACCTGCTGATGGGCAGCGAGGTGGGTCCGCGCAGGGACTTCATCGTCGGCGGCGCGGCCGAGCTCGATCCGACCAGGATCGACACCTGACGCACGGTCATGCCGCGGGGCGACCCGGGGGCCCTGCCGGGGTTGGCCAGCCGCTTCGCCGGGCCCTTCCGGCGAGGTGGCGGTGACGGGCCCGTGCAGGTGCGCTGACTGACCCGGGCGCCGAGTGCATGCGAGCCGCGGTCGAGCCCGTCGAGCTCGGCGTGGCCGTCGGATGGCTCATGGTGCTGGTCGTCGCGGCTTCAGCCAGGCCCGTCGCGCCTGCGCCGAAGCCGGCCGCGAGGATCCCGGTCAGGATGAGGCGGCGGGCTCGGGTGCGCATGATCGTGGCCACTGGCTGCTCCTCGGTTCGCGCTGACGCTGGTGGCGGGCCGCATGCAAGCCCGCCACCAGCGATGATGAGCGACTTGGCTGAGGCTCAGCCGAATCGAAGCTGGCAATGTGCTGTGCGTCGGCCCGCGCGCGGATGCCTGGTGTGGCTCAGGCGGGCGGCGCGGCGCCGACGGCGGCGAGCGGCTCGCGTACGCGCTCGCCCGAGCCGTCCCTGCGGCCGGTGGCCGGCGGAAGCTGCACGGGGGTGCCCGCAGCGGTCGCGCCGTGGGCCGGGCCCGGCCCAGCCCACGCGAGCACGAGCGCGTCCTCGCCCTTGAGGAACCTGTGGCAGCGCACGCCGCCGGTCGCGCGTCCCTTGGGCGGATACTCCGCGTACGGCGTGACCTTAACGCTGGCCGCCATCGTCCCCGGCAGTGCCCCCGCGCTGCCCGCGACGGTCACCACGACCGGCTCGCCATGGCCTGGCCGCGCCGGCGCCCCGGCCTCCGCCACCGCGCCGAACCAGGTCACCGACGCCCTGTCGGCCAGCCTGATGCCGGCCATCCCGGCGGCTGCGCGTCCTTGCGGGCGCACGGCCGAGGCGGGGAACCGCAGCAACTGGGCGTCGCTGGTGATGAAGACCAGGTCGCATTCCTCATGGCCGAGCTGAACGGCGCCGACCACCCGGTCGCCGTCCTTCAGCGCGATCACGTCGAACTCGGACGCGTTCAGCGGGTAGTCGGGCGCGACCCGCTTGACGACCCCGCTGGCCGTTCCGATTGCCAGGCCAGCGCCCATCGCGTCGGCGGCGACGATGGCCACGACGGTCTCGCCGCGCTGCGTTTGCACGAACTCGGTGACCAGCGCGCCACCGGATAGGCCGGGCGCGTGCGCGGTCGGCGGCAGCGCGGGCAACTCGAGCACGTCGAGCCTGACCAGCCTGCCGTGGGAGGTCAGCACGCCGACGGTGCCCCGCGCGGTGGTAGGCACGGCTGAGACGATCGCGTCATGCGCCGAGCGTGGCCCGGCGGACCCGCGGCCGGCACGTTCTTGCTGCGGAGTCTCATCGGCGGGCTCGGGCGGAGACTCTGGCCGTGGCGCGGCGGTCCGGGCGAGCAATCCTGCCGATGAGAACAGCACGGTGCACGGGTCGTCGGCCACCTCAAGCGGGACCGCCGCGGTCCTCGGCGTGCCGGTGGCCTCGAGCAGCACGGTGCGGCGCGGGGTGCCGAGCTTCTGGGCGACGGCGGCGAGCTCGGCGGAGACGAGCTGCCGCAGCCGCTGGTCGGAGTCGAGTATCGCGGTCAGCTCGGCGATCTCGGTGCTCAGCGTCTCCTTCTCGCGCTCGAGCTCAAGCCGGTCGTACCTGGTCAGGCGGCGCAGCGGGGTGTCGAGTATGTACTGCGCCTGGACGGCGGAGAGGTCGAAGATGCTCATCAGCCGCTCCTTCGCGGCCGCCGCGTCATCGCTCGTCCTGATCACCGCGATGACCTCGTCGATGTTGAGCAGCGCGATGATCAGGCCGTCGACCAGATGCAGCCGGTCCTGCCGCTTGGCCCGGCGGAACGCGGTGCGCCGCCTGACCACGTCGAGCCTGTGGTCGACGTAGATCTGCAGCAGGTCGCGAAGGCCGAGCAGCCGGGGCTGGCCGTCCACGAGCGCCACGTTGTTGATGCCGAACGTGTCCTCCATGGGCGTCAGCCGGTAGAGCTCCTCGAGCACCGCATCCGGGTGGAAGCCACTGCGGATCTCGATCACCACTCGCGTGCCGTGATTGCCGTCGGTCAGGTCGCGCAGGTCGGAGATGCCGGCCAGCTTCTTGGCCTGGATCAGGTCCTTGATCCGTTCCCGCAGCTTCTCCGGGCCGACTCCATAGGGCAACTCGGTGATGACGATGCCGGCGCGGCGCGGCGTGACCTGCTCGATCCTGGCGGTCGCGCGGGTGCGGAAGATGCCCCGGCCAGTCTCGTATGCCTCCCTGATCCCGTCCAGGCCGATGATCTTGCCGCCGGTGGGCAGGTCGGGGCCGGGCACGAACCGCATGAGCTCGTCCAGCGTCGCGTCCGGGTTGGCGATCAGGTGCCGTGCGGCGGCGATGACCTCGCCCAGGTTGTGCGGGGCCATGTTGGTCGCCATCCCGACCGCGATCCCGGCCGCGCCGTTCACCAGCAGGTTGGGCAGGCCAGCCGGGAGCACGTCTGGCTGGCTCTCGGTGCCGTCGTAGTTGGGGACGAAGTCGACGGTGTCCTCGTCAAGCGAGGCGGTCATCTCCATCGCAGCGGCCGCCAGCCTGGCCTCGGTGTAGCGCATGGCAGCCGGCGGGTCGTCGGGCGAGCCGAAGTTGCCGTGGCCGTCGACCAGCGGCAGTCGCATCGAGAACCACTGGGCCATCCTGACCAGCGCGTCGTAAATGGCGCTGTCCCCGTGCGGGTGCAGCCTCCCCATGACCTCGCCGACCACCCGCGCGCACTTGACGTGCCCGCGGTCCGGGCGCAACCCCATCTCGGACATCTGATACAAGATCCGGCGCTGGACCGGCTTGAGGCCATCCCTAGCGTCCGGCAGCGCCCGCTGGTAGATCACCGAGTAGGCGTACGCGAGGTAGCTGCCCCGCATCTCGTCGGTTACGTCGATGTCGACGATGTTCTCTTCGAAGTCCGCACCGAGCCGCGGTCTGGTGGTTCGTGCCATGTCGTCATTCTGCCGTGTGCCGGCCGGTCATAGGTCCGACCAACCGCCCGGCACGCCGGGGGCGCCCCCGCGCCAACACCGCATCGGTATGACACCGCCTGGTTCGCCCGGCTAACATGGCCTGCGGCGGCGCTGACCGCGCGGAAGGATGTCGATGCCCGAGATGTCGTGGGAGCGCAGCGCGGAGGCGCGAGCGGCGCTCACCGCCATCGTCAGCGATCCCGAGTACGGCACCGCCGCGTTGTCGAGCCCGCGGACGATGTCGAACTTGCTCAAGGACCTGCTGCCGGACGCGCCGAGGGAGAAGACGGTCCTGGTAGCCGCCGCCGAGGCCGGACTGGCAGAGACCCTGCGCGATCACGTGGCCCAGGGCGTGGACTCCGATACCGCGGTGAAGCTGACGGCCTCGGTGTTCGCGGCCAACACGTCGTTCACCCCGGAGGCTTGCAGCTGGGTGGCTGGCGAGTTCGCGGTCGCGCTGGGGATCAGCGAGGGCGTCGCCGCGAGCCCGGTGGTTTCGCCTGGCCCGGCCCAGGGCCCGCCCGCGCCGACGCAGTTCGCGCCTGGCCCGGTGGCGTCGCCACTTGGCCCGGCCCAGTATCCGCCCGGCCCGGCCCAGTATCCCCCTGGCCCGGCCCAGTATCCCCCCGGCCCGGCCCAGTATCCGCCTGGCCCGGCGCAGAGTCCGCCCGGCCTGGCGCAGAGTCCGCCCGCGCCGACGCAGGGTCCGCCCGGGCAGGCGCAGTTCGCGCCCGGGCTGCCGCGGTATTCGCCTGGCCCGGTGGTGTCGCCATCTGGCCCGGCTCAGTTCGGGCCGGGGCCAGCGCAGTTCTCGCCCCGCGGGCCCGGATACTCGCCAACTTTCGGGATGCCGCGCCCGAAGAACAACAACCTCGCCGTCGCGGCGCTGATCTGCGGCATCGGGCAGTTCGTGCTCTGGTTCGCGCTAGCCGTGCCCGGCCTGATCGCGGCCATACTCGCGCTCATATTCGGCCTGAGGTCGATCAGGCAGATGAAGGTCACCGGCGAGAGCGGCCATGGCATGGCAGTGACCGGCATCGTGCTCGGCGCGCTCGGGATACTCGGCGGCCTGATCCTGGTCATCCTGATCGTCATCGGCGCGACCGTGGGCAAGCACGCGCACCAATGACCGTCGGCCAGGCGAACTCCCTGGGCTTAGCGGCACCGGTCGGCCGCCTTCGGCCCGCGGGCCAGACGTCCTAGGACGCGCGTTACAGCAGCGGACGCGCGCCCACCAGCGCCATCGCCCTGGCGGCGAGCCGGCACCCGCTGGTCAGGGCCTCGCCGGGCGGCTTCTTGTCCAGCCAGGGCGGCAGGAACCCGGCGCAGAACGCATCGCCCGCCCCGGTGCGGTCCACGATCCGCTCGACCGGGGGAGCAGGGACGCGCACCGGCTCCGGCCGGCCGTTGGCGTAGAACATCGCGCCCTCGGCGCCCACCTTCATCACCACGTGCGGATACCACGCGTTGAGTACGCGGGCGGCTTGCTCGGCCTCGGCCCGGCCGGTGAGCACCCGGCCCTGATCGGCGTTGACGAACAACAGGGCCGCGCCGTTGGTCATCTGCAGGAATGGCTCGGCGCCCACCCGCTCGAGCGGCGCGGACGAGGCGCCATCCACCGAGATGGTCATGCCGGCCCGCCTGGCCATCGCGATCGCCGCCAGCGTGGCCTGCCGCGATCCGGTGTTGAGCAGGGTGTAGCCGGATACGTGCAGGTGACTGCCCGGCGTGAATAGGTCCTTGGGCAGGTCGTCTGGGGCGAGGGCGGCGTTCGCACCGGGATCGGACAGCATGGTCTGCTCGCCCTTGTGCGTGACCATGACGACGCAGGTCCCCGTTGGCCGCTCCGGGTCCATCACGAGCCTGGCGTCCACGCCGTACCCCATCAGCTCCATGTCCCTGTTGCGGCCGGCGATGTCCGCACCGCGCCGCCCTACGAACGCGACCTCGGTGCCGTCGACGGCCAGCCACGCCGCGATGTTCGCTCCTGAGCCTCCGCCGTGCATGGTGACGGCGGCCGGCGTGTCGCTGCTCTTCGCCAGCGGCAGCATGGCGTGCGCGACTGTGTCGGTCATCAGGTCACCAACGACGACAACGCGAGTCAATGTCGTCCACCACCTTGATCGCGGGCCGGTCTGGCGGGCCACCGTGAGTCCGCCGCGCATGTCTAGCGGATAAAAACTAACAGTTTCAGGCGGCTGCCTCGGCCGGTTCGGGTCCGCAATCCGAGATCAAGGCCGAATTCGGGCAAGCCATCGGCTCTGGCCAGCGGGTTGCCGCGGAGCCGAGGGTGTGACGCCGAGGGTGTGACGCCGGGGGGACAGCATAGAGTTCGGCTATGACCTGGACCTGGCGGTACGAGAAGGCGGACGGATCGGTGGCCAGTCCCCGTGGCCTGCCAAAGGAGACCTTCGGCAGTCAGGGCGATGCCGAGACCTGGCTGGGCGAGCAGTGGCGCGGCCTGCTCGAGCAGGGTGTCGAGCAGGTCAGCCTGTTTGAGGACGCCAGGCGCGAGTACGGCCCGATGACCTTGAGCTCGGGCGAGTGACGCGGCCCTCGGGCGAGTGACGCGGCCGGAGTACCTGGGCCTGCCGGGTGGTCGCGGCCTGCACGCACGCCTCAGGGCCGGGCGGCCGGGCTAGACGTCTCCGCCGGATCGCGCACGATCACCGGGCCCATGATCTCGTCGATTCGCTTGAGCACGTCGTCGTCCAGCTTGACGCCCGATGCCTTGACGTTCTCGCGCACCTGCTCGGGCCGTGATGCCCCGATGATCGCCGCGGACACGTTCGGATTCTGCAGCACCCACGCCACGGCGAGCTGGGACAACGTCAGGCCAACCTGATCGGCCACCGGGCGCAGTTCCTGGACCCGGCTCAAGATCGAATCTGTCAGGTAGTGGCTGATGAAGGTCGAGCCGGTGCCGTCGGTCGCCCGCGATCCCTGGGGTACTTCCCCGCCGGGCAGGTACTTGCCTGTCAGGGCGCCCTGAGCGATCGGCGACCACACGATCTGCCCGATGCCCTCACGCTCGCACAGCGGGATGACCTC
>JASIBM010000576.1 GCA_030045175.1 Streptosporangiaceae bacterium
TCCGGGAGGCTGGAGTGGCCGCCGTCGTACGGACGTCGCTGTCCGGCGGCTGCGGGGCAATCGCGAGGCAGCAGGCCATCACGGTCTCGCGGCACGACGGTAGCGTCACCGCCGACATCAAACCCAGCGAGCTGCCGGAACGGGCGCAGATCGCCGTGGTGATAACCACCGCGCAGCAGCCACGGATCGAGGTGCTCCCGGCTGGCACGACATGCGTGTCCAGAGCACTGCACGAGATGGCGAAGCGGTAGCGCACGCCGGCTCAGGTCGCGGCCGCGGTGCCCTAGGAGGCCGGCACCGCATGCCTGTCGAAGGAGTCAGCCTTCATCATCGGCAGGGTGACCTAACCTGAGGAACCGGTAGCTCTTGGTGATCGCCGCATTCCCGCCAACCGCACCCAGTGGGCTCGATAGGTGCGCGTCAGGTGGCCGATATATTAGGCGCTGGCCAGTACCGAATAGGTCGTTCTGCGCCCTGATCGGTGCCTGCAGCAGGCTTGCTGGCATCCTGCCAGCAAGAGCGCCGGCTGCCTGCGGACGGCTATCCGGCCGTCCGATGCGCGGTCACAAAAATGCCAGCACATCGACGTTCGCTCGACCGGTCGCAGCGAATGCTTATGCGGACCAGTCTCTGCGGACTTGGTGGCGGTTAAGGATGGTGGCGCTCGCGCCTTGTCCCGACCGGCTTACCCGAGGTCGTAGCGGTAGATTGTCGGCTCTTGCCTGGATGACCCGGTGTTGATCACCCCGGCGGCCATCCAGAAGGACGACGTTCCCGGTATCCGGCTGACCGGGCCGAAGTCGCCGCCCATGGTCCCTGAGACGTCGGGGACCGCGATCCAGGTGTGGCCCGTCCAGCGAGCGAACGCGCCGAACCAGTCGCCGCCGTGCCCGTCCGGGACGATGTTGGCGGTGTCGGCGCCGGCGCCGATGTTGCCCATGGCTAGCACCTGCCAGTGGTGGCCGTCCCAGTGCATTGCGTGTGATGTGCTGGCACCGTACCAGCCGATCCACACGTCCGAGGGCGAGGAAGCCGTAACGCCCGTGTAGTCGGCCACCGGGTGCGGCATGGTGACCGGCCGCCACCGCGTGCCGTTCCAACGGTAGGCGGTCGCCTTCGTCTTCCGGGTTGAGCGGGCGAACGTCAGCCCAGCCACCCAGACGTTGCCCGCCGCTGATGCCGACAGCGCGGTGGGGAGCAGGCTGAGGGAGTAACCGTGCCACCGGTGGCCGTTCCAGTGCAGGACGTCACTTGGAAGGTTGCCAGATTCCGCGATGGCCCAGACGCTGGCCGGGCTGAGCACGACGGGATCTTGCAGGTCCTCCAGCCCTGGTACCGGAACCTGGTGCCAGCGCGAGCCGTCGTAGCGGTACGCAACAGTGGAGTCGTTCTTCCTGGCTCCGAGGATCCATACGTTCCTCGCCGAAGACGCCGCCACCGCATACGTCATCAAGTTCCGGGCACCCGGGATCGTGACGGCCCTCCAGCCGCTGCCGTCGAAATGCCGGATGAACGGCTGGTAAATGACACTGCCCCCGCGCTCGGCTACAGCCCAGCTGTCGCTGTTGCTGATTGCGGCGATACTCCTGATCAGGCCGTCCGCCGGCGACTGGTAGGCCAGGTTCCACGCGCCCGTGACGCCCGCCGTCGCGGTCCCGGGCATGACCAGGGCGCTCACTGCCACCAGGGCCGTACCCGCGACCGATATCCGGTGCCTCATCCCGCCCTGTCCTTGTGATCGGGAGTGCCCAGGCTTAGCCCTGCTCTTGGTAGGAGGCGGCAGGCGCTCGCTCAGCGCAGGCGTCCTGAATATCGTGCCCAAAAACCTCATACTGGTCAACCGGGCAGTGCAGTATTGCCGGTGGCCTGGGACCGGTATGCGCGGTATGCGCGGCCCGGCGCCTTAGAAAGTTTCCTTACCTCTTCTAGGGCGCGTCGAGCGCCGGATTGAAGCTGGCCGCGCTCAGACATGGCCTATGCGGTTCACTCCAGGTATGTAATCGACGGTACAGATGATCTAGCCCTGACGAACCGCTAGCTCTCCGTGATTGCCGCCTTCCCGGTGGTGCGTACCCATCCGGATGTCTCGTTCTGCGCGGTCTTGCGGGCCCTTGCATCGAGCCATTTGGCTGACTCCGAATAGGGCATTATGCGTCGGTGCGCAAGAGGTCTACCCGCTGCCTGGGCAAGACGCGGTACCGCGTCAGGTCTCGCCGATGCCTGGTCTTCGCAGCGGGGTCGGGGGCTCTAGCGGCGGGGGACCCCGCAGCTACCGGGTCAACCCGAGGAGGTTAGCCAGGCCATCGCGACAGCGGGCGACTGCGCGGCCAGCGCTGGCGGTCTGCCACTGACCTGGAACGGTCCTGGCCTGTGCGGGCGAAACGAGCCCGCAGGCCGACTGCGTCGGTGCCGGGGAGCCGCCGGCTCTGGTCACGAGCTGACCTGACCCACACTGCCGGGTGAACCGGGGATTCAGCGTGCTTGCGCAGGTGGCCCGGCCCGGGTGAGGGCGGTGCGCTCAGCGGTCACCCGCCCGCGTCGCGAACCTGGCCGCCGCCCCAGCATTCCCCGCCAGCGCTGCCTGGCCGGCCGCGCCATGCACCCGATGCGACTGTGGGGTCCGCTACCGGGAGGAGTAGCGCATGGCCAGTAGGTGGCCGCCGCCGCCGTCCCTTCGGACATGGAACCCGACCGCCTCGCAGACCGGGCCGGCCGTGCACGAGATCCCCGCCACGCGCGAGGGATTGGGCCGCGTGGGCAGCTTGTCCTGCACCGACCACTTGCTGCCGTTCCAGTTCTCCAGCACGCCGAATGAGACGCTGCCGCCCTTGGTCTGAACGGAGCCCCCTGCCTCGCAGTCAGTGGCCGAGACGCACGAGACCGCGTCCAGAGCGGCGGACGTGGCGCCGGAGATGGCGGGCGTGGCCTGGATGCGCCAGCGCGAGCCGTTCCAGACCTCGGCCAGCGAGTACCAGTTCAGGTTGCGGTCCGACTGATACGTGCCGACGGCCTCGCAGGAGCCAGCCGCCGTGCAGGATACGGCGCTGAGCGCCGGCAGCGACCCGCCGGCCGGCCGGGGAGCCGGCACGGCCGCCCACGACGAGCCGTTCCAGAACTCGGCGAGCACGCCCTCGTTGTCATAGCCCACCGCGCGGCAGGCGCGCGCCGCCGGGCACGCTACGCCTTCCAGGGTGCCGCCGCCCCCGGGCGGCGCGGGAACCGGCTGGACCTTCCACGCCGAGCCGTTCCAGCGCTCGGCCAGCAGGCTCTGGGCTTCTCCCCCGTTCACGGACTGGCCTATCGCCGTGCACGCCGCGGTGCCCGAGCACGCCACCGAGTCCAGGGCGCTGTTCGCGGCGCCGGCCGGGACCGGCAGCTTGACCTGCTTCCAGGTGCTGCCGTTCCAGCCATCGGCGACCGGAACCTGGTAGCCGCCGGGCTCGGAAACGGCCTGGATGCCGCCGACCGCCACGCACCACCGCGCGCCGCGGCACGTCACGGCCTCCAGGTAGACCTCGCCCGTCCCGTTCGGCACCGTCCGCACCCTCCAGCGCGACCCGGTCCAGGTCTCCGCGAACTCACCGAGGTCATCGTTGCCCGGGAAGCTGTTCGATCCGATCGCCAGGCAGGCTGAGGACGACGAGCACGACACGCCGTCAAAGCCCTGGTCGATCGTCCCGGCCGGCTCCGGCGGCGCCTGCATCCGCCACGCCGACGCCGTCACGGCCGGCGTCCCCGCCACCG
>JASIBM010000577.1 GCA_030045175.1 Streptosporangiaceae bacterium
CGGCCGCAGGGAGCTGCTCGAGTCGTGGCGGCCCTACAAGGCCAGGCCGGTCGGCATGGACCCGGTCGGCCACAGGTTCGAGACCGGGACGCTGCCGTATGAGCTGCTCGGCGGCCTGCTTGCCACGGTCGGTTACCTGGACAGCCTCGGCGGGATGGAGCCCATCGCCGCGTGGGAACGGCAACTCAGCGAGCGGCTGCTCACCGGGCTACCCTCGCAGGCGGTGCTTTACGGGATCGCAGGCACGGCTGGACGGGTTCCGACATTCCTGATCAACTTCCCCGGCATTGAGTCGGCGAGGCTGAGCACGGAGCTCGCCGAGCTCGGCTTCGGGGTGTGGAGCCACGACAGCTACTACGCCCTTGGCCTGCATGAGCGGATCGGCTGGGGCGAGGCGCTGCGGGTTGGCCTGGCGCACTACAACACGCTCGCGGAGATCGACTGCTTCAACGAGGCGCTCACCCGCCTGGTGCGGCGGGGCAAGTCGTGAGGGAACGGGGAACGGTGGTCAGCGCATCGCAGGTCCGCGCCGACCGCGTCGCCGCAGGCGCCGTCGTCCGGACGCTGGTTGACCCCGATGCGGGGCCAGTTGCCGGCCCGGGTGCCAGTGGTGGCGTGCCAGGCGGCGGGCTGGGCCGGCGCCTGATCGACATTCCCGCTCGATCGGCGCTGGCTGGCACCGCCGGGGCTCGCGGCGAGCTGTGGTTCGTGATCGAAGGGAACGGGCGGCTGGAGGCCGGCCGCGGGCACGGCGTGGGCCTGCGGGCCGATCAGGGCGTGTTCTTGCCGCCAGGGCTTGAGTACTCGGTTCACGCGGATGGTCCCGCCGGCCTGCGCCTGGACCTGGTCACGCTGCCGGCGGCGCCCGGTGACCAGCCGGGGGCCACCGGCGGCAGGGCACGCGATAGCGGGGAGCAGGATCGCGGGACGCGGGATCTCGTGGAGCAGGATCGCGGGGCGCCGGTCAGCAGGGCGCTGGCTGACTGCGAGGTCGAGACGACCGGAGACCGGCGATTCCGGGTCCTGTTCGGACCGGGGCGGGGCTGCGACATCGCCACGCAGTTCGTCGGCGAGATCCCGCCGGGCCGGGCACCCGACCACAGCCACCCCTACGACGAGCTTGTGCTCATACTCGACGGAGCGGGCGTGGCGCACGTGGGCGGCCGCGCGCATGCCGTGTCGCGTGGCACCTGCCTGCACCTGCCGCCGGGGTTGCCGCACTGCCTGGAGAACACGGGCTCGACCACGATGCGCGTGCTCGGGGTCTTCCACCCAGCCGACAGCCCGGCGGCGAAGCTAGCTCAGCACTAGCGCGCCCGGCGAATCCGGCCTGGTCCGGCAGCCAGGAAGCGCATCAGCGTCATCCCGCCGACTTGACGCACCTCGGCCAGCGTCATCGGGTGCGCGCTGTTCCGCGGGAACACGCCGGGCCGCACGAACCTGGGCGCGTCGGCCTGCCCGACGAAGAACGGCGCCACCACCAGCTGGACCTCATCGGCGAGGTCCTGGGTCAGGAACTGCGTGTGAATCTCGCTGCCGCCTTCGACCAGCAGACGGCCGACCTCGCGACGGCCGAGGTCGTCCAGCATCGGCTCGAGCCGCACGAGCCCGGGGTGCGCCGGCCCGGGGTCCGCCGGCCCTGGGTCCACGGGCTCGGGCAACCCCACCACCGTCGCCTGGCCGTGCAGGCGGCCGCGGACCTGGTCGGCGGCCGAGGCCGGGCAGTAAACGATCTTTTCGCCTCCGGTGCTGAAGAACGTGAGCTCAGGGTCGAGCCCGGCTGTGGTGATGGTGACCTTCACCGGATGCTCAGGCAAGCCCGAGGCGACCCTTCGCGCGCGCCGCTGCGCGGAGCTCACAAGCAATCGCGGATTATCCCGGCGGACGGTGTTCGCGCCGATCAAGATCGCGTCACAGGACGCCCTGACCTCGTCCACGCGGTCAAGATCCTCAGGGCTGGACAGGACCAGCCGCCGCGCGGATGTGTCGTCAATGAACCCGTCGATCGACATCGCGCAGCTCAGCAGGACGTAGGGTCGCGCGGGCACGCCTAGATACTGTCACCGGGAGCGCGTGCGGAGCATGCCCCCTGGGTATCTGGTAAGCATCGCGTTCCTCGCAAAAGTAACTTAAGACGTGGTCGGGTGTTTTGAACCGGAACCAGCCATCCGAACGTTCTGGCTGGTGTAGGCAGTGGCAGGCACCGCATCGGACGGATCTTGGCAGTGAGCGGCACAGGAGAATGCGACGACGTCAGGCCGGCGCTTGGCGTCTACGTGCTCGGTGCCGTCGAGCCCGCTGACCGCCGCCTGATCGACCAGCACCTGGTCGGCTGCTCCCGGTGCCGCAGCGAGCTTGCCGGGCTGGCCGGGCTGCCCGCCCTGCTAGGAAAGGTTTCCGCTGACGAGGTGGCCGGGGTTGTCGAGGCCGACGCCGCGGCGACGCCAGGGCGGTCGTGGCCGTCGGGCCAGGCGCTGCGATCCCAGCTCGCCAGGGCCGCGCGCATCCGCCGCTTCCGGCTGGGTGCCTGGATCAGCGTCGCGGTCGTCGTCGGCGCGATGGCGGGCTCAGGCGCGATGGCGATGGCGGTGGCGCGCGTGCACCGGCCATCGCCGCTGGCCGTGGCTCAGCGGCCGCTCGCTCGCCATGCGCCTGTCTCGGCGCCGGTGACCAGCGGATCAGGGTACGTCACGACGGCGCGCGTGACCGACCCGCAGACCAGGGTCAGCGCGACGGTCAGGTACGCGCGCGAGGCATGGGGACTGCTGATCGGCGTGCGCCTCGAGGGCGTCGCGACGGGAACGCCGTGCAGGCTTGAGGTCGTCGACACCCTCGGGCGCGCGACGACGGCGGGTGGCTGGACGGTCACCAGCCCATCTGGCACCTGGTATCCGGGTTCATCGTCGCTGGCCCTCGCCGACGTCAGCGGCTTCATCGTCACCTCAGGTAGCAAGGTCCTTGTGGTGGTGACCATCGGCGAGCGCGTCTGGCGCAGCGGTGACAGCCGGCCGCACGCCAGGCTGGTCCCGCACGACCGGCGTTCCGCGCCCGCGTTCGGCGTGTCTCGCTCGCCTGCGCACCTGGTGCGCCCGGGCGCCAATACGTACCAGATGACGAGCCATGTCAAGCGGATGCGCCGGACCGGCTCGTCAGGGGACGCCACTGACCTGACGATGGCCTGCTCCGTCCGTCCGCCCAGCCGGGTCCGCGGCTAGCGCCTGCTCCGTGGCCGGCGTCTGCCCGGCCGGTGGTCCAGGCGCCCGGCCAGGGACGCGCGCGAAGACGAGCGTCAGGCACAGGCCCGCGATCATCGCCGTCCACCAGGTCCACGGACCACGCCAGGTGAGCTGGGAGACGAACGTCATTGCCGTGGTCGTGACCGAGGTGGCGATGAGACGCGACCAGGAACTTCTTGAGGTCACCAGCGCCACCTGGAGCACTGGCCAGGTGTAGTAGGCGACCATCACTGGCTCGAAGACCGAGCGGAGCGCCAGCGTGACCGCGATCCACCAGAGCAACTCGGCCAGCATCTCGTTGCCCCAGCGAGCCTCCGGGGGGTCGCCCACCTGGGCCAGCACCGCGCCTCGCCTGGCGCGCCAGCGCCGCCCGGCCCCGAGCGCGCACGCGCAGGCCGCGACGATCGTCAGCGCCCTGGCGGGCCCGGCGGCGACGATTCCGTTGCTCAGGTGCGGCGCGAAGGACGTCCACGGTGTCGGGTGATTGACCGTGGGTGAGTTGGGCTGGCTGGTCACCGCGGTGAAGGTGGCGTGCCAGTTCGCCCACGCGGCTGCGGCCAGCAGCAACCCGCCAGGGGTGGCCGCCCTGATGAGGTAGCCGGGCAGCCGCCGTCGCTCGATGACCACGACGACGACTGGCAGCGCGAGCAGCACGAGTGGCTGCACGGCGATCGCCGCACCGGTCAGCCAGGCCGATCGCCCGAGGCGGGCGTCAGCGAGCGCGAGAACGCCGAACAGGAACAGCCCGACCGCGACCGGGTCTTCTGGATGGCCCCACTCGGCCGAGACGCTCCACAAGGCGATGGCTCCGGCACCGGCCACCAGCGCGCGCTTGGGCCGGGTGGTGCCGAGGCGGCGGGCTATGGCGTCGGCGGCGAACAGCGCCACGGCCGACACGATCATGTCGTAAGGCCCGGCGACCAGCCACACGGCGGGCTGGGGGTTGTGCGCACCAGGGACCCGCAGCGACAAGCCGAGCGCGTCGGTGACGGCGACGACGGGCGCGAGGATGACCGCCGCCCCTGGAAACGTGACCAAGCCGGTGGGCTGGGTATACAGGCCGCCAAGGTCAAGGTGGATCAGCCGCTGGGCGGCGACCAGCGTCCCCCACAGGTCCTGGGGGAGCGGCCAGACGGCATTGCCGGTCAGGGCGGGCACCCACCACGTGGTGGCCAGCATCGAGATGGCGATCAGGCCGAGCGCCGCGAGCGCCGGGAACAGCCGGTCTGCAAGCGCGCGCGGCAAGGTTTTAGTCACGTTATGCAAGGTAGCCAGTCAAGTCAGCGCTTGTCGTCCGATGTGCCCATGTCACCGGCCGAGCGCGGCTCGCGCGGCGCGGCGGCCGGCTGGGCGCGGGAAACCGGCCGGAGTGGCCGGAGGAATTCGCGCGACATAAAGCCGTTATAAAGAGGCGTGGAATGACGCGTAAATGATCGCTGCTAGCCGGTCGATCATCTCATCGCGCGGTAGCCGGACGTCGAGGCTCATCAGGTAATTGATGCGCTCAAGCATCAGCAGGCAGGCCAGCGCGGTCAGCTCCGCGTGCTGGGTCAGCTCGGGGCTTGACGGCTGGTGAGCGCCCGCGGCGGCGGTCATTCCCTGGGCCATCGCCTCGGACAGCCTGAACAGCAGGCGCAACCCGTCGCCGTAGACCTCTTCGCCTACGATGTCGGCCTGACTAAGGATGCGAATGACCGTGGCATGGGCGAAGTAGGTGTCGCTGAAGCGCTCTATCCACTTGCGCAGCGCCGCGCGCCCGACCTCGTTGCTGGTCACCACGGGGAAATCGTCGGTGATGACCTCCATGTCGTGGAGTGCGTCGCGCAGCAGCGTACGGAACAGGTCGTCCTTGCTCGAGAAGTACAAATAGAAAGTCCCGTGCGACGTCTTCGCCCGGCGCACCACGTCGTCGACGCGAACCGCCTGAAATCCGCGCTCGTCGAATTCGGCCAGGCCCGCTTCAAGTAGCTTGCGCACGGTTAGCCGGCCCTGGGTGCCAAGCTCGCGGCCGCGCGCGGGCGTCCCGCCGCCCAGGGACGGGCGCCTTGGCCGGGCACCGGATCTGGCCGCGGCGTCCGGTGCCAGCGGCTGCCGCCCGCGCCGCGGGACATCCGCGCTGGCCTCGCCTGCCTGAGCCTGCGGGCCGGCCTGAGCCTGGCTGGCCTGGGCCTGGCTTGCCTGAGCACTGGGCATCGGCACCGTTTCCGCCACGGTCATGTCAGGCCACGATTCCCTGCTCATGTGGCGAGAGTAGCCCGTCAGCAGAGTTTGAGCTACCGCCGGGGCTGGCCGGGCGCTCGTGGCGGGCCGGTGCGCGGCAGGGCGGACGGACCGGTGCCGCCTGGTCGCGAGGCGTGCGCGAGCGGGCGGCCGGGCAGGGACTGGCGAGCGGCGCTGAGTGGGCGGAACAAAGCGGGCAATAGCCGAGTGTGCGTTTGCGATGCTCAGCACGGGAAACATGACGTGGGCATCAGGTGACGTCTATGTCATTGTTTGCAATCGAATTCCGAACGTGCAGAAATAGTGATCGTGACTGCTGACGTGCGGGGGGTTGCCGTGACGGCGACGCTGGCCAAGGCGCGGGAGGAGAACTTCCCTGTCGCCATGCGCCTGCTCCCTCGGCGGCACCGGCGCCATCTGATGGCCGTCTACCTGTTCGCGCGGACCGTGGACGACATCGGCGACCGGGCGCCGCCGGCCGACAGGCTCCGCCTGCTCGCCGAGTTGGA
>JASIBM010000079.1 GCA_030045175.1 Streptosporangiaceae bacterium
TGGCAGTCGGTGAACGCCTGCTGCACTCCGGACAGCGTCCCGTCCGGGCGGGCGAGCCCCTCCACCGTCGTGACGTTCGCGCCGTCGGCGGTGACCGCGAGCGTGAGGCACGACCGGGCCGCGACCCCGTCGAGCAGCACCGTGCACGCGCCGCAGACGCCGTGCTCGCACCCGACGTGCGTGCCGGTCAGCCTCAGGTCGTGGCGCAGGAAGTCAGAAAGCAGCCGCCTGGCAGGTACCCGCGCGGTCCGAGCCACCCCGTTGACGATCATGCTGACGTCGTGCAGTTCGTCCGGGCCCTTTGTTATAAAAGGTTCGTCATCGCCCATTCGATCTAACTCCATTCCCCGCTCGCCTCCAGGGCGCTTCAGGGCGCCGCCTTCCCTCGTCGCTGGACCCCGCTTCCTCAGTGCTGGCCCGGGGGGCGACCCCCAGAACCCCCGCACTCCAGGCGGCGCCGCGCCCCTTCGGCTCGCTCCTTCGCGTGCTCGGCAGCCTCGCGCAGGGCGCGCTCGGTGAGCACGCCGACCAGGTGCCGCCGGTAGCCGGCGCTGGCGTGTATGTCCGAGGCGGGGCTGACCAGCGACATCGCCAGCCGCGCGGCCTCGGCGGCGCCCGCCGTCCCCGCGCACGCGTCGGTCAGGTCGAGCACAAGCGGCGTGCCCGCCATCGACAGGTACGCGGCCCGCGCCAGGCAGATCCGCCCGGCGGCGTCGAGCCGGACCAGCGCGCCGACGCCGCAGACCGCGTAGTCGCCGCGGCGACGGCTGACCTCGGTGAACGCGCAGCCGTCCGACGGGGGCAGCACGGGGAAGCTCGCCTCGACCGCGAGCTCGTCAGGTTGCACGTCGGACTCCAGCGGGCCAAGGAAAAGATCTTCAGCCGCAACAAGCCGCTCACCGCCGGTCCCGCTCACTCGCAGCGAACCGCCGAGCAGCGAGAGCACCGCGGGCATCTCGCCGGCCGGGTCCGCGTGCACGATGCTACCCACCGTGGTGCCCCGGTTCCTGATCACGGGGTGGGCGACGAACCCGAGCGCGCGGGTGATCAGGGGCTGAGCCGCGGCCACGGCCCGGTTCGCCAGCACGTCCGCGTGCCTGGCCAGGGCGCCGATGGTGACGCGGGAGTCGCTTACCCGCACGTAGCCGAGCTCGGTCAGCCGGTTGATGTCGACCAGGTACTCGGGGGTGGCCAGGCGGAGGTTGAGCAGCGGCACGAGCGACTGGCCGCCCGCGAGCACCTTCGCGTCCGGACCCAGCGACCCCAGTGCCGCGATCGCCTGCGCCACCGACTCCGGCCGCACATAACCGAACTTGGACGGCTTCACCCGGGTTACGTTACTTCATGATCGGGGACCATCCTCAGCTGTGGCAGCTGACGAACGACCACGATCATGATCTAGAGGGAGAGGGCGGCTGCCAGTTCCCTGTAGCCGGCCAGCGGGTCCGCGTCCGCCGACTCGAGCAACTGCACGCACACGTGGTCGGCGCCCGCGTCCAGGTGCTCGGTCAGCCGGGCGGCGACCTGATCGCCGTCGCCGTGCGCGACTAGCGCATCGATCAGCGCGTCGCTGCCGCCGTCGGCGAGGTCGGAGTCGGTCCAGCCGAGCCTGCGCAGATTGCTCGTGTAGTTGACCAGGCCCAGGTACGGGGTGCGAACCCGAAGCCGGCCGATCGCGCGGGCACGGTCAGGGTCGGCCTCGAGCACGGCCTTGTGCTCGACGGCGAGCAGGGCGTCCGGTCCCACGGTTTGCCTCGCTAGCCTGGTGTACTCGCTCGGTACCAGGTACGGATGGGCGCCAGCGGTCCGGTCAGCCGCCAGCCGCAGCATCTTCGGGCCTAGTGCGGCGAGCACCAGGCTGGCCTGCGGCACGCCGTGGCCGAGCAACGCGTCGACGTAGCCGATGGCCACGTCGTAGGGCCTGGCGTACTGCTTGGTGGCCTCACGGTGGCCGATGCCAACGCCAAGCAGGAACCGGCCCGGCCAGCGGGCTTCGATGCGGCCGAATGACGCGGCCACCTGTTGCGGGTCGGCCTGCCACATGTTGACGATCCCGGTCGCGACGACCAGGGTGGCCGTCGCGTCGAGCAGCTTGTCGACGACCGCGAGGTCGCCTCCTGGAGATCCGCCGAGCCAGAGCACGCCGAATCCGAGCCGCTCCAGCTCCGCCGCCAGGTCCTTGGTCACCTGCCGCTCCGGTCGCCAGATCCCGAACGGCCCGAGTCGGTCCCGCCATCGTGTAGTCACGATCGGTATCATAGAACGGCGATTTGATTACTGAACGTAAGCACCTAGACACTCACCGTCGTATCCCTTCGGTCTTGCCAGGCCCAGCCAAGCCCGTGGCACGTCAAGGCTTTCCGCGCCTGGAACGAGGACCTTCGGCCCTGAGCGCGCGTTCTCATGGCCTGCAGGCTGGAAGGGTCGGTGCGGACTAGGGGCCATGTCCTGCGGGAGCGTGCCCGCGGGAGATGCTCCGATCACAACCTGCGAGGAGTGCGAGATGAGCATGAGGGCGCGGATCGCCGGCGGCGCGTGCGCGGCGGCGGGCCTGGCCGCGGCGAGCTATCCGCTTCTTTACCGGAGCAAGTGCCTGACCTGGGGGGCGACGCCCGACGAGGTCGCCATGAACCTGCCAGGTGACGAGTTGCTGCCCGGCGCTGAACTGGTCACCACCAGGGCGATCGGGATCAGCGCGCAACCCGCCAGCATCTGGCCCTGGCTGGTGCAGATGGGCAGCGGTCGTGGCGGCGCGTACACCTATGACTGGCTGGAGAACCTGGCCGGGATGCACATGCACAGCGCGAACGAGATCTTGCCGCAGTTCCAGGACACCAAGCTGGGCGATGAGCTTTCGCTCGGCCCAGGGCGCGGCGTGATGCGCGTCGAGGTCCTCAACCCCGAGCGCGCGCTCGCGGCTCGCTTTCAGGACGGCAACTGGGTGTGGATCTTCGCGCTGCTTCCGTCCGCCGGGCCCGACGGCCAGCCCGACGGGGTAGCCGAGGCGACGAGCGTGACGAGGCTGATCAGCAGGAACAGGATGAACCTGCCCGCCAAGGCGCAGCCAGCGCGGGCGATCTACTCGCTGATCATGGAGCCTGGCAGCCTGGTGCTTGAGCGCAGGATGCTGCTCGGCATCAAGGAGCGCGCCGAGCGCCTGACCCGCGCTCGCGAGATCCCGATCGCCGTGCCCGGTTAGGGCTTAGCCACCCGACCGGCCCTGGGGCAAGATGGTCGGATGGCCCACGAGGAGGCGGCCGACCCGCGCGGCCACTGCCCGTTCCGCGTCGACCGGCCGGTGATGTGGCAGCGGTGGGCGCGGCTGACGTTCCTGCACTGGTCGTTCGAGCCCGAGGCGGTGCAGCGCCTGCTGCCCGACGGCCTGGTGACTGACCTGTTCGACGGCGTCGCCTGGGTGGGGCTCGTGCCCTTCTTCATGCACGTCGGGACCGCCCGCGGCACCCAGCTGCCGTGGATGTCCAGGTTCTGCGAGACGAACGTGCGCACCTACGTGCGCGACGAGCAGGACCGGGCGGGGATCTGGTTCTTCTCGCTCGACGCGGCCCGGCTTGGCGCGGTGGCCGTGGCGAGGACGACGTACCGGCTGCCGTACTTCTGGTCGGCGATGCAGATCAGCGAGCCCGCC
>JASIBM010000009.1 GCA_030045175.1 Streptosporangiaceae bacterium
GCCGAGACGTCGATTCCGTCGATATCGAGCTCGGGAACCGCGGGAAACTCAATACCCCAGCGCTGCACGATTACCCTGATCTTGGCGATCGCATTGCGCCAGTTGTCAGCCTGCTCGTCGTAGGACAGCACACCGAGCCCCGCGTCCCTCGCATGGTCCATCAGCACCCGGTGATTCTGAAGAAAGTACGGCGGCAAATCCCAGAATCCCTCCGGCGGCTCCCACAAGATCATTGACAGGAACACGAATCCGGCCCTCAACTGCCTGGTTATCGTCGTCCTTACGTCGTCGGTGAGGCCAGGCCACTCGTTCTCCAGGATTGTCATGCAGATCTGCAAGTGCCTGGACTCGTCACGGCCGATCCTGTGA
The DNA here is from genome assembly GCA_030045175.1 of Streptosporangiaceae bacterium. GTDB lineage: Bacteria > Actinomycetota > Actinomycetes > Streptosporangiales > Streptosporangiaceae > Chersky-822. The sequence goes on from JASIBM010000009.1 coordinate 370, forward strand.
AACATCTCGGAGAACACCGGATGCTTGGTCCCTGACGCCATGCCGCGGAACAGCGTGGACGCGGCCATCTCCCCCATCATGAAGCTCGTGAACAGCACCGGCAGCGAATACTTGCCTACCGCGCTGTTGTAGCCGTTCCAGTACCTGCCGCCGTTGTGATACAGCCAGCCGATGTTGTTGTGCGCGGCGCGCTCGAGGTCGGTCGTCGGCGTCCAGTTCAGCGGGCCACCCGGCCACAGCGCCGCGATCGCTCGCTGGCAGCATTCCTCGTGGTTCATCTCGTCCCTGGTGATCGAGAAGAAGCACTTGCGGACCGGATCTTCTTCGTGCTGCTCGAAAGCCCGGATCGTGGCCCTGGCGAACACGGCGGGCCCGGAAGCGTCAAAGTTGGCGAGCACGGCGAACCAGTACATGATGCCGAGCCGTTGCTCAACCGTGAAGTCCTCGGCCCGCAGGCCGTCCCACGGAAGGTCGGCCGGATTCCAGGCCATCAGCTTGGACTTCTGGTAGATCGCGGCCAGTTTCTCGGTCTCTACCCGCCACTCCATCGGGTAGATGTTCGGCTGCGGCACCGGTGGCGCGGGCCAGAACCCGCCGTCGGGGATCACCAGCTCGTGATCAACCTTCGCCTCTGACATGGCTCCTCTTCCCGCTCGCCTCCGGGGCGCTTTAAGGCTCCGCCTGCCCTCGTCGCGAAGACCGCGCTCCGCAGGTTAGCGGCGCCGCGCGCCTCCCGGCTAGGCCTTGTCGGCTCGCTCGCGCGCTCTCGCCTCCGGCTTCGCCTTTGGCTCGATCGCGCAGGTCTTCCCGCTCGCCTCCGAGTCCTTGTTACAGTCTAACCCCCGACCGGCAGCATCTTGTCATACGCTGCCGCCGGCTCACGAGAGGTCTACCTCGGAGCGCAGCACGCTGTAGACGACTCCGTCGTGCCAGCGGCCACCCTGGAACCCGGCGCCCCGGATAATCCCCTCGCGGGTGAACCCGGCCTTCTCAAGCGCGCGCTGCTCGGCGAGGTTGTTGATCTCGGTCCCGGCTTCAATCCTGTTCGCCTGCGTATGCGAGAACAGGTAGCGCACGAGCAGCCGTTGCGCCCGCGTGCCATGGCCCTGGCCGCGAGCCTGCGGAAGCAGCGCGATCCCGATGTTCCAGCAGAACGAGACGCGGCCCATGCGGCGCTTGTGCCACTGAACGAAGCCGAGCGGCTCGTCGCCTCGCACCACCATCAAGGTGCCAGCGTCGTCACCAAGCAGGCCGTTCTCCTCCCACTGCCGACGCCAGGAGTGCGGATCATGCCAGCCGTACCACTCGAAGTCTCCGGTGGCCGCCGGGTCATTTGTCAGCTGGTACACCATCGACAGGTCACTCCACCGCACTGGGCGGAACTCCAGCTCATTGTCCATGTTGGCCACCTTAGGCGGGCCGGGACAACGCCGCCGCCGCGCCGTTCCGCTCGCCTGCGGGCACCGAAAGGCGCGGGCCCCGAAAGGCGCGGGCCCCGAAAGGCGCGGGCACAGGCCGGCCAAACCTGGAGCGGGTGCCTGGAACCCCAGCGTGGGGCCCTTGCTGGGCCTACAGCACCACCAAGGGCCCCACGCTGGGGATCTTAGTAGCCGCCCTGGCCGCCAGACTCCTGCCAGGCGAACGCGAGCGGCGAGAGCGAAGTCAGGTCGATGGCAGGCTCGACAGTCGAGTACGACTGCACGTTGTCCTCGAACACCGCGCGCTCCCCGTTGAACACCGCGTACGGCACGTCGCCAGGGGCGTTGGCCACGCATGGCTGCATGTTCGGCACGGTGCCGGTCGCGGCGTAGCTGTTCGGACCCTCGACCACGGCGCCAGCCAGGATCGGCGGCGTGCCGTTGTGCGAGCCGACCAGGTTGGCGATCTGGTGCTGCATGCAGTCGGGGAACACGGTCCCGTCGCCGACGATCAGTGACACGCCCCACGGGTTCGCGCCGAGCACGTCGTCGAGCTGCCGCTGGCCCCACGCGGCGTAGACCGGCCGGCCCACCAGCGAGTCGTACTCGTCCGCCAGCACCGACATGCCGAGGCCGTGCGTGGTCGTGTCCCACTGATCCCAGGCGAAGCCGAAGTCGAACGGGTCCCTCGCGCCGATCCCGATCGCCCGCTG
>JASIBM010000578.1 GCA_030045175.1 Streptosporangiaceae bacterium
AGAAGAGCACGCTGACCTTCAAGCCAGCGATCCTCACCGGCTCGGACGCGGGCGACTTCACCGTCGTCGATGACAGCTGCGGCGCCAGCGGGCTGAGCTTCGACGCCTCGTGCTCGGTGCGGCTGCGGTTCGCTCCGACGGCCACGGGCACGCGCCAGGCTCAGCTGACGTTGCCCAGCTCGCTGGGGCTCCTGCAAAGACTGGAGAGCGGGCCATTCACGATCATCCGGGTGACCGCCTCAGGAGGGTTCAAGGTCACCAGCAAGTGCCCGAAGATCCTCACCGCACCCGCCTGCGTGCTGACGGTCAGCATCAACGCGAGGAAGGCCGGGAAGCTCACCGGACTCCTCACCATCGTCACCTCCGCGCCTGACCGGACGATCCGAGTACAGGCTGCACGATGAATCACGCCCAGCGCAAGGTATGCGATGGTTCTGCCATAGTCCTACCAGTCTATTGAGGAATACGAATGCGCGCCGTCCAAGACTGGAATTTCCTTGTTCTCTGCCAGGCGCCGGGCCAGTTCAAGCGCCTCCATGGTGCCATTGAGCTGAATAGCTAGATCTACTGGCCGATCCGGGTCCTGGCGAACATCAAATAGGAACTGGTTCAGCGACGCCCGGAAAGTCTCGGCATAAAACTGGGACATAGCGGCAACGCTACCATTGAGGAGAAAATGCGGCGGAACGACCCTTGGCCTCGCCTGTTCCGCCAGCTCCCGGTAGACCCTCGCCGCCATCGCCGCAAGTTCCTCCGCCGCTTGTCGCACGATCGTCTGGGCAACCTCGTCACCGAGTTCTGCTTGGCCCGTCACTTGCCTCGCGAATGAAGCAATGCGCGGCTTCGTATCCGTTCCCTGTCCTGCGAGATCGCGGACGATCGCCCGAACAATTACCGGCGCGTCTGCGGCCGACCTGCGGTCATTCAGAGGGAGATAATGCTCTGTGAGGCGCCGCCTCAGGGAAGTCGCGCGCCCACCCTCTACATCCTGGTACGCGGCCCGGATCCCCTTGAGGCCAATCCAGAAGGCAGAACCGAAGTCGGCTGCAACCCATTCATCGCCGCCACGGGTAATCACCGTACCGGACGCAGCCTTCGCCATGGCAACCGAACCAGTTCCAGCGATCACGATTACCGTCTCCTCGTCATGGCCCAGAAGCAGCGTGACGCCGTCGTTGCCCATGCCGATGCGCCCGCCAGAACGATCGACACTCGATTGCAGAAGGTTCACGAACCGCTCACGGGTCGAATTCGCGTATCCGGCCGCACTTATCCATACGAACTCGTCCTGGCCGAGAGTATTTGTTCGAATCTCGGCAAAGATCTCGCTGAAGATTGATTTCAGTTCTTCGTCGGTTCTGTTGCTAGTGAGAGACCTATCTATCTCATGAACAGCCACCTGATGTCCTTCGGACGTCAGGATCCGAATGTTGGTGTGCGTTCCACCTGAATCTACACCAGCCAGATAAAACATGGAGGCCCTCCATGGTAAAGTTAGGCTAACTGTTGTCAATTCTCGAGAGATTCTCGTCGTCAGGACTCCGAAGCACCTTGACATGCAGCACAGGCACTTGGGCCAGGTTGTCCGCATCGTTATCCCACCACACGACCCCCTGATCACGCAAACGACGCAGGATTGCTAGCGCATCTGTTAGGTGGCTCGCTCCGACTACTGCTGCTACCTCCCGCTTGAGCCGGACCATATCGACATTACCTCGCTCGTTTACGAGGGCTCCGAGCGACGCACGAAGAAGCTCTTCTACGGCCGCGTCGGATAGCGGTGCGGATGCTGCACTGGCAGAAGACTCCACAACATCCCTGCCAGCGTCTCTCGAGCGAACTTGCATGAAGTTCTGCAAGACCTCGCGAGCTCCGGCAATTTCCTTATGCAAGCTGGCATTCTCTGCCCTTGCCTTGCGCAGGCCGCTGCGGTAGAACCACCACGGAAACCACCACGCAGCCAAGATTCCCGCTACACCCACAGTCAGAGTTAGAGCATTCTCGTTCATATCAATAATTAATCCTCTGACTAATTGGCGTGCCAGAGTCGACGTGACCAATGCGATCATCGGACGGCCACCAAGGTGGTACAGGCTAAGGATGGTGATTAGTCTGGCACGTAGCGGTACGGATAGCCACTAGTAACCGGCAAGATCGGCCAATTCGAAGGGTGCACGCGTCCAGGGAACCCCGGGAAGTTTCCACACTTCAGGGGAGCCCCGGAGGATCTAGGGGCTCACTGTGGTCGTCGTCATGTGCCGCCTTGAGCTGGGCGCGGACCTGATCGGCTTCGGGGACGCCGAGTTCGACGTACAGGGCGAGGGCTTCCTGCCAGTGGCGCCAGGCCTGATCGAGGTCGCCAGTGGCATGATGAGCGTGGCCGAGGCCGTTGTGGGCGCGAGCCTGCTGGTACCTGTCCCCGATCTGGCTAGCCAGGTCGAGCGCTGTGGCATGCCGGGTGCGGGCGTCGTCGGGCTGGCTGGTGAGGAGGAGCACCTCACCGAGTCCGTTCAGTGCCTCGGCCTCACCAGACCGGTCGCCGATCTCCCGGCATAGGGCCAGGCATTGCTGGTGGTGGTGGCTGGCCTGCTCGGAGCGGCCCTGCCGCAGGTGGACATCGCCGATTCGGGTAAGTGCCGCGGCCTCCCCCCGTCGTTGGCCGGTCTCACGGAACAAGATAAGGGCCTGGTGGAGCTGACTAATGGCGTTCGGATAGCGGCCCCGTAGCGAACTCACAATCCCGAGGTTAAGCAGTGCGTAGGATTCGCTGTTTGAATTACCGGTCGCCCGGGCAAGGGCGAGGGACTGCTCGTGGTGGTGGGCAGCCTTCTCATAGCGGCCCTGCTGCTGCTCGACGCCGCCGAGGTTGCCCAGCGTGATGGTTTCACCAATCCGGTCGCCGGCCGCGCGGTATAGGCCCAGGGCCTGCTCGTGGAGGCTGGTGGCCTGGTCGTAGCAGCCCTGCTGAAAGCGGGCATTCCCAAGGTTGCCCAGCGCGCGAGCCTGGCCGATGCGATCGCCCGTCTGCCGGAACAGTGCCAGGGACTGCTGGAAGTGGTCGGCGGCCTGCTGGTAGCGCCCCTGCCGCAAGTCCACGGCGCCGAGGCCGTTGTGCGCATCGGCTTCACCGGCGCGGTCGCCGGTATCAGAGGCGGCGCGGCAGGCGCAGGTGTGGATGGTGACGGCCTCGGGGTAGAGACCGCCGGCGTCGAGGTAGCGGAACAAGGTGAGAGCCAGGCGGATGGCATGACCCGGCCAGCCGCTGTCGGTCGCGTGCCCGGCGGCGGTGACCAGGTTGGCTAGCTCAGCATCCAGCCAGAGCCGCGCCTCGGCGGGGTCGGTCACCGGCGGGGAGGCGGTAGTCGGCGGATGGATACTAGGCCGACGATGACGTTCCGCGGGGTACAGGGTGTCCATGGCGGTTGCGGCGGTGTGCAGGTAGTGGTCGAACAGGCCGGTCAACGCCGCCCGCCGCTCCAGTTCGGTGTCCCGTGCATCCGCCAGCTCACGGGCGTAGGCGCGGAGCAGGTCATGCATGCCGTGCCGGCCTGGTCCGCCGGGCTGGATCAGGTGGGCGCGTGCCAGCTTGTCCAGCATGCGGCGAGCCTGCTGGAGCTCGCTTCCGGTGAGCGCGGCCACTGCGTACGGGTCGAAATCTGAGCCGGGGTGCAAGCCGGCCAGCCGGAATGCGCGGGCAGCGTCGGCGTCCAAGTAGCGGTAGGACCAGGAGAACACGGCGCGTATCGCGGTGCGGGAATCCCCGCCGGCGTCGAGCCGGTCCAGCCGCCGTTGCTGATCGGTAAGTTCGCCGACAAGTTCACCGAGGGGAACGCTGGGGCGGGCGGCGATGAGCTCGGCGGCCACCCGCAGTGCTAGCGGCAGCCGGCAGCACAGCTGGGCCAGCGCTGCGACCGCGCCTGTGCTGGTGTCGGCCCGGACGCCGGTCAACTCCCGCAGCAGGCTGACGGCATCCTGCAGGGGGAGGAGGTCCAGGTCCAGGCGGTGGGCGCCGTCGCGGGCGACCAGGCCGGCCAGGGCGTCGCGGCTGGTCACTAGGACGGTGCAGGCAGGGGTGCCGGGCAGCAGCGGCCGGACCTGTTCTGCCGAGCTGGCGTTGTCCAGCACGATCAGCATCTGCTGGTCGGCCAGCAGGCTGCGGTAGCGGGCCGCGCGCTCAGCCTCCTCGGCCGGGATGTCCTGGCCGGGCACGCCCAGCGAGCGCAGGAACCCGGCCAGCGCATCCGTCGCGCTCATCGGCCGGCCAGGGTCGTAGCCGCGCAGGTTCACATACAGCTGCCCATCGGGGAACACTTCGGCGGCCTGGTGCGCCCAGTGCACGGCTAGCGCGGTCTTGCCGACCCCCGCGGTGCCGCCGATCGCGGAGATCACCACTGTCCCTCGCGTGCCGACTTCGGCGCTGCGGAGGATCTTGGTCAGCGCCTCAAGCTCCGCGGCGCGGCCGGTGAAGCCGGCCACTGCGGCGGGCAGCTGCCGGGGCGCTCGCCGGGCCGGCGCGGCCTCGCCGACCGCCGATGCTGCCGGAGCGGTGTCGGCGAGCGCGGGGTCGGCGTCGAGGATCTGCTGGTGCAGTTGCTTGAGCTCGGGTCCGGGCTCGATGCCGAGTTCCCCGACCAGTACCTGGCGGGCGTCCCGGTAGGCGGCCAACGCATCGGCTTGGCGACCCGACCGGTATAGCGCAAGCAGCAGGTGGGCGTGGAAGCGTTCCCGCAGCGGATGCTCGGCGGCCAGCGACTGCAGCTCGGGGACCAGCTCCGCGTGCCTGCCCAGGTGCAGGTCCGCGTCGATCCGCCATTCCTGGGCCTGCAGGCGCAGCTGGTCGATCCTGGG
>JASIBM010000579.1 GCA_030045175.1 Streptosporangiaceae bacterium
CCTGGCCCTGGCCGCCGCCGCCGGCGCCCCGGTCCGGCTGGCCGACGCGGTGCTGGACCGGCTGGCCGTCCCGGCACCGGGTGATGACCTGCTCACCCCGTTCCTCGGCCGGGTGCCGCCGGACGCCACGGCCCTGCCCGGCCACGGGCTGCTGGGCTGGCCGCTGACCACGCTGCCCGGCCGGCGACCGCGTTACGAGCCGCGCAACCTGGACTTCGCCGACGGCCTGGACTGGTGGGACCTGGACTCCGGGCCTGACCCCGGCCCAGGCCGGCCATGCGCGGCGGACGGCGAGCCGGACTACGCGGCCGCCGCCGAGGGCACCTGCGCGGTCCTGTCCTCCACCGTCCCGCGGCCCGCCGGGTCTGCTGCCCTGATCCAGGCCATCTACGCCGATGACTACCGCGGCGCCACCGTCACCTTCAGCGGCGAAGTCCGCGTCGGCCTCCTCACCGGGCAGGCCGGGCTGCGCCTGGAGATCCTGCGGCACTGGTGGCGGCTGGGGCGCGCCCGCGAGGACCACGGCCTGACCATCGCTGGCCGCCATCCCTGGACCAGGTACGAGGTCACGGCGCGGATCCCGGCGAACGCCGACCTCATCCGGTTCGGCATCGGCCTGACCGGCCCGGGCCGGATCGCGCTGCGGAACCCGGAGCTGCGCATCGCCGGACCGGCCATAGGAACGCCGTGAGCGCGGACGTCTCCGACGGCGATCTGGCCCGGCTGGCCCGCAGCGGTGACCAGGTGGCGTTCCGGCTGCTGGTCGAGCGGCATCAGCCAATGGCCCGCGCCCGGGCCCGGCAACTGGCCCCCGATCCCGGCGACGTGGACGACATCGTGCAGGAATCGTTCCTGCAGGCGTTCCTGGCCCTGGACCGGCTGCGCGACCCGGACCGCTTCGCCGGCTGGCTGGCCGGCATCGTGCTCAACGTCTGCCGCCGCCTGCACCGCCGCGCCCCGGTCACGCTGCTGGCCGACTGGCCCGAGCCGCTGCACCCGACGTCGGCCGGCGGCCTGCCCTCGGCCGAGGATCTCGACCGGGCCGACGCGTTGCGCGAGGCCGTGGCCGGCCTGCCCGCAGGGCAACGGCGCGCCGTCGCCCTGCACTACTACGCCGACATGCCCGCCGGCCAGGTCGCGGAGGCGCCCGGCGCGGCCCGGGCCAGCCTGCACAAGGCCCGGCTCAAGCTGCGTGCTTACCTCACCGAGCACCACCCCGACCTCGTTCCGACCTCCGGGAGGACGCACATGACCACCGTCCGCGTCGCGCGCATCGAGCGCCGCATCCCGCCTGGTCCCGTGCCGGACCGCCTCCCGACCCACGTCATCGTGCTCGCCGATGACGCGGGCCGCCGGGACCTGCCCATCTGGCTGCTCGGCCGGGACAGCCACCGGTTCGACGATCCCAGGCCGAGCGCGGACGAACTGACCGGCCGGCTGCTGCGCGCGGCCGGGGCCCGCGTGACCGCGGTGGACGTCCGCGAACTGGGACCGGAGGTGACCGCGGCCCGGATCGAGCTGGCCACCCCGGCCGGCCCCGAGCACGTCACCACCCGCCTGCTCGACGGCCTGGCCACGGCCATCACGGCGGGTGCGCCGATCCGGGTCGCCGACGCGCTCATGGAACGGCTGGCGGTGCCGACTGCCGCCAGCCCGGCCGGAGCCGACCAGCCCGGACCCATGCCCGAGCAGACCGCCCGTGACCTGGCCATCGACCAGCGGCCGCGGTACGAGCCCCGCAACCTGACCTTCGACGACGGCCTGGACCATTGGGTGCTCGGCGGCAGCTTCACCGAGAACACCCTCCAATCCCGCTGGCAGGACTATGACGCCGCCGCCGACCACGGGACCGCGGTGCTCTCCTCGGCCGTGCCGCAGCCAGAAGGCTTCGCCTGGCTGGCCCAGGAGATCTTCGCCGACGACTACCGCGGGACCTCGGTTACCTTCCGCGGCCAGTTCCGCACTCCAGATACCACCGGCCGCGCCGGACTGTTCGTGCGGGTCATGCAGCCGCGCGACCTCCACGGGCCCGTCACCGCGCAGGTCGCCCTGGCCGACCCGGCCAACCACATCGTCACCATCGAAGGTCCCGGCGACTGGACCACCCACGAGGTCACCGCGCCGATCCCAGACGATACGAACACCATCGCGTTCGGCCTCTTCCTAGCCGGCCCCGGCCGGATCGAGCTGCGCAACCCCGAACTCACCCGGGCTGGGCTGGCCTATCAGCTACCTGAGTAGCTACCAGCCCAGGTCACCCGCGCGCATGGGGATGCCTGCCGGGCGTTCCTGCGTCATGGTGACGCCCGGTCGCCTCCAGGCTCGACCGGATGGGCCGATCCGCCGGCGACCAGATCGACGTGGGCACGCGAGGTCCTCGCCGACGGCCAGCGACACGGTCTGGCAAGCCAGCCGATCCGTCGCGCTTGGAGTCGGCCAGGCGGCCGGGGTCGCTGCCACGGTGGTTGACTTGACGGCATGGCAGCGCCATCAGGCACCGCGGGGCATGAGTTCGCCGCGCGGCCGCTGACGCCCGCTACCTGGCCGGACCTTGAAGCGCTGTTCGCCATGCCGGGCGGCTCGATCGTGCGCGGCTGCTGGTGCATGCACTACCGGCGGACGGGCACGCCGGCGCTGGCGCCGGGCGGGAACAAGGCCGCCCTGCGCGACCTGACCGGATCCGGGGTGATCCCCGGGCTGGTCGGCTACCTCGACGCCAAGCCCGCCGGCTGGATCAGCCTCGGCCCGCGGCCGGGCTACCTGCGGCTGCGCCGGTCACCGGTGATGAAGCCGGTGGACGACGCCGAGGTCTGGTCGGTGGTGTGCAGCTACGTGCCCCCGGCGTACCGGGGGCGGGGCGTGCAGCATCAGCTGCTGGCGGCCGCGATCGGCTTCGCCCGGCAGAACGGGGCCGGCATAGTGGAGGCATACCCGGTCGACAAGCCCGAGCGCAGCCATGACGACTTCATGTTCTTCGGATCCCGGTCGCTCTATGCGCAGGCCGGGTTCACCGAGGTCGCACGGCGGTCCCCGACCCGGGTCGTGATGCGCCTGGCGCTCGCGTGAGCACGATGCCGGAAGGGTGCTGGTGGTCACGAGAGGGAACGAGGCGCCGGCTACGACCCGTAGCGCAAGATGGCGGCCGATGACTTGGTCGGCGGTATCGCGTTGTTGATCGAGCCGAAGATGAACGCCGTGGTGGTGTGCGCTCCGATGGCGCCGCCGCCGATGAGGGACATGTGGCTGGCGGGCAGCGCGGCGCTGGTGAGCTTTCCGTTCGCGTAGTGCTCGATGAAGCCGACGGGTGGCGCGCCGGTCAGCGCCGTGATCCACACGCCGTCTGACCCGTCGCCGATGATCGCCAGCGGGTCAGCCGCGATGGGCGTCCCGATGTTGAGCAGGCTCCACTTGCTGCCGTTGTAGTGCAGCAGGACGAACGGCCCCTGGCCATCGGGGCAGCCGCCGGCGCCGATCGCGTAGACGTTCGCCGCCGAGATCGCGTGAATGCCGCTGAGGAAGCCAGGGCTGCAGGCGCCGCCGGCCGCCGGCAGCAGGCTCTTGACCGAGGTGGCACGCCATGCCCGGCCGTTCCAGTGGGCGACCTCGTTCAGGCCGTAGGCCCAGATGCTGCTCGCGGACAGCGCGCTCGCGCCTTCAAGCGCGGGGCCGCCGGTCTTAGTCCACGTCCGGCCGTCGTAGTGCATGTTGCCTAGCTCTGGCGCAAAGGGCGTGCCGAAGACCCAGGCATCGGTACTGGAGATCGCCAGCCCCGAGGTGACGGGCTTGCTGAATGTCTTGATGACGGTCCAGTGGCCGTCGTAGCGCAGCACGGTCGGCTTCTGTCCCTGGGTGAATGCCCAGGCATCGGTGCTTGAAATGATTGACGCGGACACGACGAAGACGCCCTTGACACCCGGGAACGGCGCCTTCTGCCACTGAGTCCCGTTCAGCCGGTAAGCGACCGGCTTGACACCGGCGTCCGCGCCCTCGAACGCCCAGGCGCTGGTCGCGCTGAGCGCCGCGCCCGCGGAGAAGTACGGGAAGTTAGCGCTCGCGGCCGTCTTCAGCGCGACGGTCCATTTCGCCGGGCCGTGCGGGGCCGCGCTGGCGGGAGCCGCCGACGCAGCGCC
>JASIBM010000580.1 GCA_030045175.1 Streptosporangiaceae bacterium
CGGCGATGGAGGTATCGAGCCACGCGCTCGCGCTTGGCCGGGTCGCTGGCACCTCCTACGACGTCGCGGTGTTCACCAACCTGTCGCAAGATCACCTGGACTTCCACGCGGACATGGACGAGTACTTCGCCACCAAGGCCGAGCTGTTCACCCCGCGCTACGCCAGGTCCGGCGTCGTGAACATCGATGACTCGCGCGGCCGGCTGCTTGCCGCCCGTGCCCCGATACCTGTCACCACGTTCTCGGCCGCTGGCCGGGCCGAGGCCGACTGGCGCGCGGTCGACATGCGCTGCGGCGCCGACGGGTCAGCCTTCGGGATCCTCGGGCCTGGCGGCGTGCAGGCCGACGCCTCAATTGCCATGCCTGGCCCGTTCAACGTGGCGAACGCGCTCGCGGCGATCGTCGCGCTCGTGGAGATCGGGATCGGGCTTTCCGCCGCCGTGGCCGGCGTCGCCGCCTGTCCGGGCGTGCCCGGGCGGCTGGAGCGGGTCGAGGGCGGCCAGGACCTGACCGTCCTCGTGGACTACTCACACAAGCCGGGCGCGGTCCAGGCGGTGCTCACCGCGCTGCGGTCGGTGACCCAGGGGAGCCTGCGCGTCGTGCTCGGCTGCGGCGGGGACAGGGACCGGGCGAAGCGCCCGATGATGGGCGCCGCCGTCGCCGAGCTTGCCGACGTCGCGATATTGACCAGCGACAACCCGCGGTCGGAGGACCCGCTCGCGATCCTCGGCGACATGCTGGCGGGCACCTTGTCTGTCGCGCCCAGGGACCGGGCGCACGTGATCATCGAGCCGGACCGCGCCGCCGCGATAGCGATGGCCATCGGCGGCGCTGGCAAGGGCGACGTCGTGCTGATCGCAGGGAAGGGCCACGAGCGCGGCCAGTACGTGGCCGGCCAGGTCTTCCCGTTCGATGACCGGGAGGTCGCCGCGCAGGCGCTGGCCGACAGGGCGCTGGCTGAGCGAGCCTCCGAAGCGCTCACGATGGCCGAGCTGGCGGCGGCTGACCCGTTCCTACCGGAGGGCCAGTGATACCGATATCGATCGCCCAGATCGCCCGGCTGACCGGCGCGCGGCCCGACGGCGTCAGCGACGCCGGCGCGGTCGTTACCGGGCCGGTCGTGATCGACTCCCGCGAGGCCGGCCAGGGCGGGCTGTTCGCCGCGCTGCCAGGTGAGCGGGCCGACGGGCATGACTTCGCCGCGAGCGCGGTCGCTGCGGGCGCCATCGCCGTGCTCGCCACCCGCCCGGTCGGCGTGCCCGCGCTGATCGTCCCCGACGTGCCCGCCGCGCTCGCCGTGCTGGCCAGGGCCGTCGTGGACCGGCTGCCCGACCTGACCGTGGCAGGCATCACCGGGTCGGCGGGCAAGACCACGACCAAGGACCTGGCCGCCGCGCTGATCTCCTCGCTCGGCCCGACGGTCTCGCCGCGGGCCTCGTTCAACAACGAGATCGGTCACCCGCTCACGGTGCTCCGCGTCGACGAGAGCACCAGGTTCTTGGTGGCGGAGCTGTCGGCGCGCGGCCCAGGGCACATCGCGGCGCTCTGCCAGATCGCGCCCCCCAGGCTGGGCGTGGTGCTGTGCGTGGGCAACGCGCACGCCGGTGAGTTCGGCAGCCGCGAGCAGGTCGCGGCCGCCAAGGCCGAGCTGCCCGCCGCGCTGCCTGCCGACGGCGTCGCGTTGCTGAACGCCGATGACCGGCTGGTCCTGGCCATGGCCGAGCAGACCCCGGCCAGGGTGGTGACGTTTGGCCGCTCCGCCGGGGCGCAGGTGCGGGCCGCAGACGTCAGCCTGGATCGGCTGAGCCGGCCGCGGTTCGTGCTGCGCACCCCGGACGGCTCGGCGCCGGTGGCGCTGCGCCTGCACGGCGAGCACAACGTGACCAACGCGCTTGCCGCCGCCGCGCTCGCCGCCGAGCTTGGGATGGGCATCGAAGCGATCGCCGCTGGCCTGTCAGTGGCCACCGCGCGCAGCAGGTGGCGGATGGAGGTCACCGAGCGGGCCGATGGCGTGATCGTCGTCAATGACGCGTACAACGCGAGCCCGGAGGCCGTGGCGGCGGCGCTTGCCGCGCTTGGCGTCATCGCGGCTGGCGGGCGTTCCTATGCTGTACTCGGGCGAATGGCTGAGCTTGGCGACCGGTCGCGTGAGTTCCATGAACAGGCGGGCGTGGTCGCGGCTCGGACCGGGCTCACCGGGATCATCGCGGTCGGCGACGAGGCTGCCCCGATCCTGACAGGTGCCAGGTCCGAGCCCGGGTACGCGGGCGAGCTGCTGGCCGTCCCCGACGGGCAAGCGGCGCTCAGCACGGTCGCCAAGCGGCTCCGGCCAGGTGACGTGGTGCTCGTCAAGGCGTCGCGGGCGGCCGGACTGCAAACCGTGGCGCTGGCGCTGGCCGAGCAGGAGGCGAGCACGTGAAGACGGTCATCATTGCGGCGGGCGTGTCGATGATCCTCGCCCTGTTCGGCACCCCCCTGGCGATCAGGGTCTTCAAGCGGCTCGGGTACGGGCAGCTCATCCGCGAGGAGGGCCCGGCGGCGCACGCGACCAAGCGCGGCACCCCGACGATGGGCGGCATCGTGATCGTGATCGCGACGCTGATCGGCTACGTGGTCGGCAACGTCGTGACCAAGCAGCCGATGTCGACATCGGGCAAATTGGTGCTGTTCCTGATGGGCGGGCTCGGGTTCGTCGGGTTCATCGATGACTTCATCAAGATTTACCGGCAGACCAGCCTCGGCCTGCGCAGCGGCGCGAAGCTGGCCGGGCAGGCCGTGGTCGGCGCGATCTTCGCGGTCGAGGTGCTCGGCCACCCGGACGGCTACGCGCTGACGCCCGCCGATCCCCAGCTCTCGTTCGTGCATGATTTCGGGCCGACGCTCGGCGTGCTGCCGTTCGTGCTGTGGATCGTCATCATGATCGCCGGCGCGTCCAACGCGGTGAACCTCACCGATGGGCTCGACGGGCTGGCAACCGGCGCGGCGATCTTGGTGCTCGCCGCCTACGTGCTGATCGCGAACTGGCAGCTACGCAACGACTGCACGGCTCTGCTGACCCAGAACTGCTACCTGGTCAG
>JASIBM010000080.1 GCA_030045175.1 Streptosporangiaceae bacterium
GCCCAGCGGCCGTCGTGCGATCGTCACATCCGCTCCCGCTCCCTGTGCCGGAATGGCACGCCGTGATGTCCCTGCTTACCAGCACCAGCCTGTCTTGGGTACCAGCTAGCCGAATGTGCTTAGATGCGGCTATGCGACGTCGGTTCAGCCGGCCGGGCCTGGCGTGGAGCCAGCGCGCCCGCGTGCTCACCGCGGCAGCGGCCACGGCACTGCTGGTCGCCATCTGGGCGCCGCCCGCGCTCGGGTCCGGCGCGCGTTCAGCGCCGGCCGTGGGCCAGCCGCGGGTGGAGGCTCCGGCGGCTGCGCTGGCCGTGCCCGGCAGCGGCACGCTGCTGTGGGCACGAGATCCCGGCGGCCAGCGGCCGATGGGCAGCATCGCCAAGGTGATGACGGCGCTGCTGGTGCTGCGCGCCGGGCACCTAAGCCAGGTGATCACCGTAACCCGCGCCGCGGTCGCCTACGGGCGTCGCGACGGCGCGAGCAACGCTGGCCTGATCGCCGGGGACAAGCTGACCGCCCGGCAGCTGCTGCAGGCGATGCTGCTGCCCTCGGGCTGCGACGCCGCTTACCTGCTCGCCACCGCCTACGGCCCAGGCCGGGCGGCGTTCATCGCGAAGATGAACACCCTGGCCGGGCGCCTGGGCATGAGCGCCACCCATTTCTCCTGGTTCGACGGCATGCCCTACCCAACCGAGCACTCTACCTACTCCACGCCAGCCGACCTGCTCATCCTCGGCCAGGCCGCCATGGCCAGGCCGCTGTTCCGCCAGATCGTCGCCGAGCGCTCCTACGTCCTGCCAGCCACCCGCGATCATCATGCCTACCACTGGCAGAACACCAACGCCCTGCTGCGGACCTACCGGGGCGCGATCGGCATCAAGACCGGCGACACCAACGCCGCCGGCGACTGCCTGCTGTTCGAGGCACGCCGCGGCGGGATCGCGCTCATCGGCGTCGTCCTGCACGCCCGCACCTTCCCCGCCGCCTTCGGCGCCGCCACCGCGCTGCTCAACTGGGGCTACCAGCACACCTGACAGGTCAGCCGCCGGGCGAGCCGGGCAATGGCTACTGTGGCGTCATGACGAAATTCGGCGTGCAGTTGCCTAACTTTTCTGGATTCGACCCGGCCGACTTGTTCGAGCACGTCGCCGGCCTGGCCACGACTGCGGAGGCAGCCGGGTTCGACTCGGTATGGGTCATGGACCACTTCTTCCAGCTGCCGCCCCTGGGCGGGCCTGACCAGCCGATGCTTGAGGCCTACACCCTGCTCGGAGCGCTGGCCGCCCGCACCCGGCGGGTACAGCTCGGCACGCTTGTCACCGGCGTGACCTATCGCAACCCCGGCATCCTGGCCAAGATCGTCACGACGCTGGACGTCATCTCGCGCGGCCGGGCCATCCTCGGCATCGGGGGCGCCTGGTACGACGTCGAGCACAAGGGCCTGGGCGTCGACTATCCGAGTGACCGGGTGCGCCTTGACATGCTGGAAGAGGCGGTTCAGGTCTGCCGGGCCATGTTCACAGGCGACGACGTGAGCTTCACGGGCACCCACTACCGGCTCGATCACGCCCGGAACCTGCCACGGCCCGTGCAGGCAGGCGGGCCGAAGATCATGATCGGCGGCGGGGGCGAGAAGCGGACGTTGCGGCTGGTGGCTCGCTATGCGGACAAGTGCAACGTCACGGGCGATGCGAGCACGCTGGCCAGGAAGGTCGATGTCCTGCGCCGCCACTGCGCCGACGTCGGCCGAGATCCAGCCGAGGTCGCCGTGACCTGGATGACCCCGCTGATCTTGACTACGTCCAGCCAGAACACGGTCGAGGTGCACGAGATGCTGGCGGCGGCCGCCCCAGCCGAGGAGACCGCCGGGTTCACCGTCGGCCAGCCGCACGAGATTCCCGACCTGATCGCGGGCCACGTCGAGGCTGGCGCTGATGAGGTGATCTTCAGCTTTGCCTTCGCCGACACCGCGGGGATCACTGCGGTGGGGGAGGCGTTCGGGCTGGGCGGACGGTAGGGCAAGCGTCAATTGCCTTGCCCGTGGCGAGCACGGCGTTGCCACGTGCAGCCCAGATAACGCAAATAACGGTTAGCCTCGGGGTGCTATCTGGCCTGGGTGACGAATCCCTGGTGGTGACCGGACTGGTCGGCGTAAAACCCGCCGGCCGCGCAGTCACCAGGCGAGGGGCATGACACCGAGCTGACCTCGGCGTCCCCGCCCGCGTTCAGCGCCCCCAGGCCGGGCACCTCGATCGTCGTGCCCCACACGCCGTTGTCCTCGCTGGCCACGAACCCCTGGCGATGATGGGAGCGGTCGGAGTAGAACCCGCCGGCCGCGCAGTCGCCCGTCGGTGTGCACGACACCGTCAGGACCTGGGTGCTCCTGCCGCCCGTGTTCAGTGCCGCCAGGCCTGGTACCCCGGTCGCCGTGCCCCAGGTGCCGTTGTCCTCGATGGCCACGAACGCCTGGGCGTGGTCACCGTCGGTGTAGTACCCGCCGGCCAGGCAACTGCCCGCCGTGCCGCACGACACCGAGTTGACCTCGGCGTACCCGCCCGTGTTCAGTGCCGCCAGGCCGGGCACCTCGGTCGCCGTGCCCCAGGTGCCGTTGTCCTCGATGGCCACGAACCCCTGGATGTCCTGGTCATCGTCGGTGTAGTACCCGCCGGCCACGCAGTTGCCCGCCGTGCCGCAGGACAGCGAGTTGACCTCGACGTCCCCGCCGGCCGCGTTCAGCGCCGCCAGGCCCGGCACCTGGATCGCCGTGCCCCACACGCCGTCGCGCTCGCCGGCCACGAACACATATTGGTTTCCTGAATTGTCAAGGTAGGCCCCGCCGACCGCGCAGTTGCCCGCCGACGGGCAGGCAACGGAGTCGATCCACGAGCCCGCGACGTCGGCGGCGCCGCCGTGCTCGAGCGCCCGCAGCCCCGGAAC
>JASIBM010000581.1 GCA_030045175.1 Streptosporangiaceae bacterium
ACCACGGCGGACTCGGCCGCAGCCACGCTGGCTTCCGAGGTCAACGTCGTCGTCGTTCGCGGTCAGGCGCCGCAGTCGCTGCGGGGGGACGGCGCCGGGCGAGCGAGTGCGGCGGCGCCGCGCGGGCAGCCGCAGCGGCCAGAGCCGGCTCGGCTGCCGGGATTGCCTGAGCGGGCCTTGTTGGCAATGCAGGAGGATCCGGTGCTGTCGGCTCGGCTTGTGGCCGGGCAGCACCGTGACGAGCTGTCGTTGCTCGTGCGCGGGCCTCGCCCGCGGGTGCTGACCGGCTGCCGGGCGGTCCGGTGACCGCGCGGATCTGCGTCGGCTGGCAGTACGCGCCTGCGCTCGCCGATCCGGGCCCGGCGCCAGCCAGGCCCGTCGTCACGCCGCCAGCCAGGCTCGATCCCGGCTGGGTGCGCGCGCAGCGCGAGATCTACCGGGTGCTCGCCCGGCCTGCCAGGCTCGGCGGCTCGGCCTGCGCTGGCGCGGTCGTCCTGCTCGCGACGATGTGGCTGACCGGGCTGGCGAGCGGGTGGCTCGCGGCGTGCGCCACGTTGACGGCGGCTGGGGGTGCGACTGGGTGTGCCGGGTCGGTGTGGCGCGGGCGCCGCAGGCTGGCCGCCGTGATCGAGTCGGAACGACGGCGGGTGGCGGCCATCGGCGCCACGCAGGCACGCAGGCTGACCGCCCAGCAGCGCGATCACGCGAACGGGTACCGTGCCTGGCAGCGGCGCAGGGCGCGGTTCGACCGGCAGCCACTGTGGTTCGCCGTGCCGATCCCGGCGGGAGCGGAGCGGGTGGACGTGGCTGGCGGCACGCTGCTGGGCTGGTCCGCGCTGGTCACGACCGTCGCGGCGCCCAGGCTCGCCATCGGCGGCGAGGTGACCTTGGTCGACCTGACCGAGGGCGCGGTGGCCAGCGATCTGGTCGGCCTGGCCGCCGGCTCGGGCCTGCGGCCGCTCGTCTGGGTGCTCCCCGGCGATCTGC
Source organism: Streptosporangiaceae bacterium (assembly GCA_030045175.1). GTDB lineage: Bacteria > Actinomycetota > Actinomycetes > Streptosporangiales > Streptosporangiaceae > Chersky-822. Next base: position 988 of record JASIBM010000581.1, read on the forward strand.
CCAGCCTTGACCTGGGGTCCGGGCTAGGTCCGGCGGCGCTGGCCGACGTGCTCGCGCTGGCCGCCTCGGCCAGCGGCCAGGCGGGCGGGGCGGCGGGGGCCGGCGGTGGTGGCTGGGCCGGCGATCCGGCCTCAGCCGAGCGAGCGATGGCCGACCAGTCAGCCGACTGCGCGCTGCTCGAGCGCGTCCTTGACGTGCTTGGGCCCGATCCGCCGATCGCGCGGCTCAATGCGGCGCTCCGGGCGCTGGCCAACGTGGGTGATCCCCGCGAGGACGTAGCCCGGGGCGTGATCAGCGCGGCGCACGTTGACCGGGTTGGGACGTTGTTCGGCCGGAGCGCATCGGAGCGCCTGGTGCTCGAGCGAGCCTGGATGCTCGAGGCCAAGCTGCGCAGGCTGGATCGACTCGGCGTGGCCGGCGGGCCGGCGCGGGCCAGCAGGCTGCGGGTGGTCTCACTCGACCGGCGGTCCGGCGTGATCGCCAACCGGATGCTCGGCACGTTCGTCGTGGCCGCGCTCACGCACATGCTGCGCCAGGCTGGATCGCCTGCCCAGGAAGCCAGGTGGGATGCGCTGGCTGCGCGGAGTCGGCAAGCGGGCCGGGCCGAGCAAGCGCGGGCCGGGCAAGCTTGGGCCGGGCAAGCGCGGGCCGAGCCGTGGGCGCACACCGTTTTCCTGCTTGGTGCGGACCGGCTGGCTGGCGACGTGCTCGACCGGCTGACCGACGCGTGCGAGGCGGCGCGCACCGGGCTGGTCCTCGCCTACCGCACGATCCCAGCCGGGGTGCGGGCGCGGCTCGGCCGGGGGAACGCGGCCCTCGCGTTCATGCGGCTTGGCAACAGCGACGACGCCAAGGTGGCCAGCGAGCTGATCGGCACCGAGCACCGCTTCGTGATCGGCCAGCTCACCGACACGGTCGGCGCGTCGGTCACCGGCACCTGGGGTGATCAGTACACGAGCACCGTCGGGACCTCCGAGTCGGTCACCGACACGGCCTCGGTCAGCAGGAGCAGAGGAGGCAGCAAAGGGCAGGGCCGGAGCCGGCCGGGCCATTCCGGCCCGTTCGGCGACTTCGGCCGGTCGACGAGCGTTGACCGGAGTTACTCCGTCGCGCAGTCCGGGTCGCTGTCGCTCGCCGAGGGGATCAGCTCTGGCACGTCCTGGGGGCTGAGCACGTCCAAGGCGCTTGGCGAGAGCGCCTCACTCGGCCGGACCGCGCAGCGATCACGCGAATTCCTGGTCGAGCCCGACGAGTTGCAGCGGCTGCCCGTGACCGCCGCGATAGTCAGCTATGCGGCCCCGGCGGGCCGGACGGTCGTGCTTGCCGACACCAACCCGGCGATCATGACGCTGCCGAGGGAGGCGGTGCGCGGCATCGGCGAGCTGTCAGGTGATGACGATGACGACGCCGCCGCCGATGAGCCTGACGAGGACAGTGATTTCGGCTAGCAAGGCTGGGCGAAGCGAGTGGCGATGGTCGCTGGTCTGACCTTGATGCTGCCTGCGCGCGCAGAGCGGGCGAGATGGGCAGCCTTGCGGCAGAGCTGCTGCGTGGATGGGCTGCGGCCGTGGCGAGCGGCGGCGCGGAGCGGGACCAAACAGCTTTCGCCAATAGCTTCTCAGAGCCTTGGAGTTGCCGGTCTCGCAGGCGGCGAGCTGTGCCCCGCCCCCCGGCGGTAGCCGGGAGACGGGGCACTGGCCTGCGGCCAGCACCTGGGTTCGGCGCGTGGCGCCCGGGGGTTGGCGCGCGCTGGGGGGTTGGCGCGTGGCGCCTTGGGGGGCCTGGCGCGCGCCTGGGGGTTGGCGCGTGCGCGCTCTGTAGGGCTGGCCGCTATCCGCGCTCAGGCCTGGGGGCGGGCCGGAGGCGGAGTTTGCGGGTCGAACTCTTGCCTGGTCAGCGGCGCCTTGCGGCGGTGCAGGCGACCGTCACGTGATAACGGCGGTGGGTCACTGGGCGCGCGCGGGCCATGGGCATTTCCCTTCCGT
>JASIBM010000582.1 GCA_030045175.1 Streptosporangiaceae bacterium
CCGACGCGGCCGCGGTTCCCGCCGACACGGCCGCGTCGCTGGCGGCCAGGCTCGACTCGCTGCGGCGGCTGCTCCGCAGCCGGGAGCCAGGCGACAGCGTCGGCGACGACATTGGGGACCCGACGGCGTCCTAACGGCGCCCGCAGGCGAGCGGGAAGAACCTCCGACTCGGCAGACCGGTCATGGTCACTGTGCCGCATTAGCGATAGCGTTTCGCTGCATGGCGGGTTTCGACGATGACCTGCGGTTCGCCCACGTGCTCGCTGACGCGGCGGACGATATCACCATGCGCCGATTCCGGGCGCTTGACCTCAGCGTTCAGTCGAAACCAGACCTCACGCCCGTCACCGACGCCGACCTCGCGACCGAGGAGTCCCTGCGCAACGTGCTCCGCAGGGCGAGGCCAAGGGATGCCATGCTTGGCGAGGAGTACGGCAGGACCGGCGTTGGCCAGCGATGCTGGGTGGTGGACCCGATCGACGGCACGGCCAACTTCGTCCGTGGCGTGCCCGTGTGGGCCACGCTCATCGGCCTGATGGCCGACGGCGAGGTGGTCGTCGGCGTTGTCTCGGCGCCAGCCCTCGGCCGCCGATGGTGGGGAGCCAAGGACGGCGGGTCCTGGACGGGCCGGTCACTGACGAAGGCATCGGCGTGCCGGGTCTCTGAGGTCAACAGGCTCGAGGACGCCTCGCTGTCCTTCTCCGACCTCGCGAGCTGGGAGCAGTCCGGCAGGCTGGACCAGTTCGTCCGCCTGGCCAGGTCGGTCTGGCGCGCCCGAGCCTACGGGGACTTCTGGTCCCACGTCCTGGTGGCAGAGGGCGCCGTCGACATCTCGGCCGAATCAGGGGTTTCGCTGTGGGACCTGGCGGCCGTCCAGGTGATCGTCCAGGAGGCCGGCGGCATGTTCACCGACCTGGCTGGCAATATGACCCCAGACGGCGGCAGCGTGCTGTGCACCAATGGCCAGCTTCACGACGACGTGCTCGACGTGCTGACCAAACGGCCGGACCGAGCCGCCAGGAGAAGCTGAGCGCGCGCCCAGGGCGCCCGCTGGCTCGGTACCGCGCACTTGCCCCGGGACCCCGCCATAGCTGATGCTGGACCTAGCGAATCACAAGTTCACAAGAACGGATGGCCATCTGCCGATCCTCGGCCGCCTCGCGCCGACCGCAAGCACCATATCATAATCTATGGCTATCTACGTCTTATGATCATTTCGGGGGGAAAGTGATTGTATCATGATAGTAAGGGAAGGAATGACCCGGGTCGTGCTCAGCGTCGGCCCAGCGCACACGTTGCGCCAGGCGGCCAGGCTCATGGCGGCGCAACGGGTCGGCGCCGCGGTAGTTCTTGACAACGCGCAAGCGGGCATAGGCATCCTCACCGAACGCGACATCCTCATGTCCCTCGCGGCAGGCCAGAATCCCGACGCCGAGCTAGTCGCCGACCACAGGACGGCAGACGTGGTCTTCGCCGCACCCGACTGGACCCTGGAGCAGGCGGCGAAAACCATGATCTCGGCGGGGTTCAGGCACCTAGTGGTCATCGACGGGGGCGAGGTGACCGGCTTGCTGTCGATGCGCGACATCGTGCGCTGCTGGTCGACTCCCGACGCGGGGCGAGTCGCCTGCCGCGCGCCGGCCGGCCGAGCCTCCCCGCTCACCTCCGGGCGCCCTTGAACCGCGCCGCTGAACCGCGCCGCCCTATGGCGGTGCCGCACCCGTTGGCTCGCGGACATGCGTCCCGAGCCGGGTAGGGTGACGAGGCAGCCCGGCCACGCCGCTCTGGACACCCACCCGGCGACCACCTAGCATTGACTGTATGGTCAGTCAGCACGCGGTTGTCAGCCAGCAAAGCCGTCCCCCTGCCCCACTTGCCCCAGAGGCTCTGGCCGAGTCGCTCAAGCCCTTCGGCCAGAGCACGATGCTGCCCCGCGCCGCCTACGTCGACCCCGCCGTCTTCGAGTGGGAGCAACGCCACTTCTTCGGTGGCGGCTGGATGTGCGTCGGCCGCAGCGAGGCCGTGGCGAACCCCGGCGATCAGCGCGCCGAGCTAGCTGGTGCCGGAAGCGTGCTCCTGACCAGGGACGACGACGGCGTCCTGCGCGCCTTCGCGAACACCTGCAGGCACCGAGGTCACGAGTTGCTGCCCTGCGGCGGAACAGCCAGCCAGGGCGTGATCATCTGTCCCTACCACGCGTGGACATACGGGCTGAACGGGGAGCTTCGCGCGGCCGCCGGCTTCAAGAACCGGCCAGGCTTCAGGGCCGAGCAGTGGGGCCTGATCGAGCTGCCGGTGGCGGAGTGGAATGGCCTGGTCTTCGCCGACGGCTCGGGCAAGGCCGCCCCGCTCGACGACGCGCTTGCCACGCTCGGGGAACTGATCGCCGGCTATGAGATGAGCAGGCTCGTGGTGGCTGGCACCCACGAGTACGACGCGGCGGCCAACTGGAAGATCCTGACCGAGAACTACCACGAGTGCTACCACTGCCCGTCGATACACCCGGAGCTGTGCCGGGTCAGCCCGCCCAAGAGCGGCGAGAACTACCAGCTTCCCGGCACCTGGGTCGGCGGCACCATGGACCTGCGGGACGGGATGTCAACGATGTCGCTGGACGGGGCGAGCCACTCGCTTCCGCTGCGTGGCCTGGACGAGCAAGGCTTGCGCACGGTGTTGTACGTGAACGTGTTCCCCAACGTCCTGATCAGCTTGCACCCGGACTACGTCATGGTGCACCGGCTGACTCCGCTCGCCGCCGACCGGACGAAGATCGAGTGCACCTGGGCGTTCGCGCCTGAGGCTACAGCGCGGCCAGGATTCGACCCGAGCTACGCGATCGACTTCTGGGACATCACCAACCGGCAGGACTGGGCCGCGTGCGAGTCCGTGCAGCGCGGGCTATCCTCGCCGCACGCGGTGCCTGGCCCGCTATCGCCCGCCGAGGACGCCGTCTACGAGTACGTCACCATGATCGCCCGCGGTTACCTGGGCCAGCCGGTCTGGAACTACGGCGGGTCACCCCGGCCTAGCTAGCCCGGCTAGCTCACCTCACGAAGCAGCCCGGCCGCGACGTCAAAGACGAAGCCGCGAACCCGGTCGGTGCGCGGGACGAACGGGCTGGCCTTGATCCGGGCGATCGACTGGCGCACGTCGGCGTCCAGGTCGCCGAATGCCTCGGCAGCCCACGGCGGCCTGATCCCGGTGTCTGCCTCGATGCCGGCCTTGAACTGGTCATCGGTAAAGGTCAGCATCCCGCAGTCGGTGTGATGAATGAGCATGATCTCCGTCGTCCCGAGCAGGCGCTGGCTGATCGCCAGTGACCTGATCTCGTCTTCGGTGATCACGCCGCCCGCGTTCCTGATCACATGCGCCTGGCCTTCGGTGAGCCCGAGCATCCGGTACACGTCCATGCGCGCGTCCATGCACGCGACGACCGCGATGCCAAGGCCTGGCGGCATCGGGAGCGGCCCTTCGAAATCCTTAGCATAGACGGCGTTATTGGCCAGAAGCTTATCAATGACGGACATATCATACCTTTCGCGTCCGTGAACGTCGGGTTTCTGCGGGCGGCTCGACAAGCAGTGGCAACAACCGGGCTCCGCCCAGCCGTGTTCCTGGTTCAGAGGAGTATTCCCCTGGGTTTAGCCGGGCTTTAGGTCAGGGCGGCACCGGTCAAGATGACACAGGCTCCGACGACCGATCCCGCCGCGAGCGGCTCCCCGAGCAGCGCCACGCCTGCAGCGGTTGAGCACACTGGGATCAGGTAGGTAACCGTGGACGCGATCGTCGCGCCGACTTGCCGTACGACCGTGAAGTTCAAGACGTAGGCCAGCCCGGTACCCGCGGCACCGAGCGCGATCAGGCTGAGCACCGCGGTGAGGGGCGGGTCGGCCCGCAACGGGAAGGTTGGCAGCGCGATCACGGTGAGCTCGACGACCGCGCAGGCTAGCTGCCCTGCCGCGAGCGCGACCGGCGTGTGGCCGGTGCCGGCCAGGAACCGCCTGGAGAACGGAAAGCCGAGCCCGTACGAGCAGGCTCCGCCCAGGCACAACGCCTGACCGGCCAGGGTGCTCCCGTTCAGGTTCGGGGCGGTGCCGAGGAGTATCGCGACGCCGGCGAAGCCCACGACCAGGCCGACGATCCGGCGGCGGCCAGGCCGCTCGGCTGGGATGAGCCATATCGTCGCTGGCACCGCGAGCAGCGGCGTCGCCGCGTTCCACAACCCGGCGTCCACCGAGCTGATCCGCTGCTCCCCGTAGGCGAAGAGCGCGAACGGCACCGTGTTCATCAGCAACGCGGCCACGGCGAGGCACAGCCACGTGCGGCGATCGGCAGGCAGCCGGTCGTGCCGCGCCAGCGTGATCATCGCGACGACAGCGGCGCCGAGCACGACCCGGCCGAGCGCCACCTGGAGCGGCTGGAAGCCTCGGTCGGCGACCCTGATGAACAGGAAGGAAAAGCCCCAGATCACGGCCAGCGCGAGGTAGGCGGGCACCCAGCGGGCGGCCCTGGAGCGGCGGGCCGGCCGCTGGGCGGACGCGGCCGATGTCACCGGGCTCGAGTGGGCCATGGCGTTCCTGCTCCCGTGTCAAGTCGCCTTCGTGCTTGCCTCTGGCGACTCTAGGCAGCCGGGGACTTCGGTGCTGGCAGGAATCCGCCGTGACGATCGGACTGGCTGGCGGCGGCCGTTGTGAATGAAAGCTTGCCTATGCGACCCGGTGCTTGCCCTGCCGCCCAGGCGAGACTTCCCTTTCCTCGACGTCCTTGCGGCTGAGCCCCAGGCAGGCGACGAGGATGATGATCACCACGGTCGTCGTCGCGCTGACCGCCCCGCGACCATAGCCCAGGCCGCCGTAGCGATGGGCGACCCCGAACCAGTCGGCGAACGAGGCGCCGAGCGGCCTGGTGACCACGTAGGCGAACCAGAACGCGAGGACCGGGTTCATCCGCAGCTTCCAGTGCGCTATCGCCGGGACCGCGATCACCACGGCGAACAAGACCCCGGACGAGAGGTAGCCGAGGTGCAAGGTGGTGGCGGTCATGTCCCCCATCGCGGTCCCGAGCGCGAAGGTGGCGAGCACCGTGGCCCAGTAGAACAGCTCCCTGCGCCTGGTGCGGATGCTGTGGATCGACAACGTCCGCTCGGAGAGGTACCACCAGGCGAAGATCACGATGAGCGCGACGCCGTAGATGCTCGTGGACAGGTAGTAGGGGACGCCGAACTCGACGTGCGTGACATCGGCCACCATCGTGCCGAACACGCTGACCATGACGACCGTCAGCCAGTAGATCCAGGTGACGTACCTGCGGACGCTGAGCTGAAGGGCGAGCACAAG
>JASIBM010000583.1 GCA_030045175.1 Streptosporangiaceae bacterium
CCTGTTCCCCGGCCTGCCGGAGCGGATTGGCAGCCCCGCGGCCGGGTAAGGACGCGGCTTCCCCGGCTTCTTCGGACTCTGGCGACAGCGTGGTGTCCTTACTGCTGCCCTGGTAACAGTAAGGGCTCCACGTTGCGGTCCGGCGGTCCGGCGGTCCGGCGGTCCGGCGGTTCGGCGGTCCGGCAATCCGGCGGGCCGGCGGGCCGCTGACGGCTGCCGGTCGCTGCACGGGCCGGGTCGAAGTATGGTCTGGTGAGGCATTGTTGGTTCCGGGTGGCGGTTTGACGTGGAGGACATACTCTCCCGTGGCGGAGACCGCGAGCCGGGTCGGCGCAGGCCCTGGCTGGTGGCCGTCGCGATCGTCGTGGTGGCGGGCCTTGTGGTCGTCAGGTACCTGCCCGGCGACCCGGGTCGTCGGCCGATTCAGGTCGTTTCTGGCCAGCTGGTACCTCGGCTGCTGCCGAGCCAGGCCGGCCTGAGGGCGCGATCGGGCGAGGTCGCCGGGCCTGGGCTGCCTGTGACGAGCGGTATCCGGCTGCCCGTCGCCGGGCCGCAGCCGGTTTGGTTCTGGCCGGCCACCGGCCGGACCAGGCAGATCGGCGGCCTGCCGTGGACCGGGGCTGGCTACGCGTTCCTGCCCGCCGTAGGCGGCTGGGCGCTCGTGCGCAGCACGTTCGCCCGGACAGCGTGCCGGACGTGCGCGGGATCCGCGCTGCCGGTCTACTTCCTGGCCGATCGCGCGGACTCGGCGCGGTGGGTAGGCACCGCGGCGGCGGTCGCTCCGGCCGTCGCTGCCGGGGCGCTGTGGCTGATCAGTTACCCGCCTGGCGCCAATCCCGCCACGGCGGCCGGCACGGCCCGCGAGGTCAGTGCCGGCGGCCGGCCGCTCGGGCGGGCGGTGCGGCTTCCCGCCGGGTACACGATCTACCGGGCGACCGAAGCTGGCCTGCTGCTCACCCCGGTGCTGCAGCCCGGCGGGCCGGCGGCCTACCTGCTGTGGAACCCCGGATCAGGGCGCATCGGCCGCAGGTTCGACGACGTGATCGCGGCGAGTTCGCAGCAGGTCGCCTGGATGCCGCCCTGTGCCCGCCGGTGCGTGACTGATGTGGCCGACCTGGCCACCGGCCAGGTAATCGTGGTCCGGCTGCCGATCCGTGAGCCCGCAGCCGACGCCGCGTTCAGCCCGGACGGCAGGTACCTCGCGCTGCAGGTGATCGTCGACCCCCAGGGCAACGACGGCGGGCTGGCGATGCAGCTCGAGGTGGCGTCGCTGCGCACCGGCCAGGTGAGCCAGGTGCCCGGGATACGGGTCAGCAGCGACGCCCTGATCGGTTTCGGCTGGCCGGACGGCACCGACGACCTGGTCGCCGAATTGAGCTTCCCGGCCGAGGTGCAGGTAGCGGCCTGGCGCCCGTGGGCAGCCCGGCCGGCGGTCGCTGCGCTAGCGCCAGGCCAGGGAACGACCGGGCTCGTCGTGGGGTAGCGCCACCGCCATTCCACGGCGAGCTAGCCGGGCACGGGCGGTCAGGCAGTCGGCGCCATGGTCGATGCGGGCGGCCGGCCAGTGGCGGGCGATCATCGCCAGGACCTGGCGATTGGCGGGCAGCACGTCCATGGTGACCGCCATGACGCCACGGGATTGCGCCCGCCGGATCAGCTCGCGCACGAGGGCTGAGCCCACGCCCAGGCCCTGCCACCGGTCGGCCACGACCACGCCGATTTCCGTTTCCCGCTCGCCGCCCGGCCCGCACGTGTCGGCTGCCATGGCATGCCCGATGATGACTCCGGCCTGCAGCGCGACCAGGGCGTCGGCTCCGGCGCTGCCGGACATGCGGCGCACCATCATCAGATTCGGCGTGACGGGGGCGAAGAACCGCTGGTAGCGGCTTCGCAGCGACAGCCCGGCGAAGAAGTCGCCGAGCGCCCCCAGGTCCGCCTCCTGAACCGGGCGGACGGTCGCGGTGCGCGAAGCCTCGCCGATCTGGGTTCGGTTCACAGACCCAGACTGCCGCGAGTTGCTGAGTCTGTCAACCAGACTTAGCCTGGGATGATGCAGCGGCCATGGATCCTGGACTACGACTCGGCCAACTGCGCGATCGGCGCGGCAGTGGCGATCATCGGGGAACGGCCCACGTTCCTGGTACTAAGGGAAGCGTTCAACGGAGTGCGCCGGTTCGACGACATGCAGCGCCGCACCGGCCTGCCCAGGCAGGTGCTCAGCGACCGGCTCGCGCGCCTGGTGCGAGACGACCTGCTGCGCAAGGTCGCGTATCAGGACAGCGGCCAGCGCAGCCGGCAGGAGTACCGGCTCACCAGCAAGGGCCTGGACCTGTACCCGGTGCTAGTTGCGCTGATGAGCTGGGGCGACAAGCACGCGGTCGGCCCGGCCGGCCCGCAGGTCCTGCTCCGCCATCGCGATTGCGGCCAGCCCGTGCACCTGCACCTGGCCTGCGAGGCCGGTCATGCCGTGGACTCGGCCCGCGAGGTCACCCCGGTACCAGGCCCAGGCGCCCGCAAGATCGCCTGAACGCCGCTATCCTGCCGGTGCGGAGCCATGAAAGGAGCCTGGCGCCCGGCCGGTTGGCTGACGGGCCGCGCGGAGCGCGAGGGAGGATCCATGCCCGAGCAAGCGTCGTACCGGGTGGTCGTGATCGGCGCGGGGTTCGGCGGGATAGGCATGGCGATATCGCTGCGACGGGCCGGCATCGACGACTTCCTGATCGTGGACGGCGCCGACGACCTCGGCGGAACCTGGCGGGACAACACCTACCCGGGAGCCTCCTGCGACGTGCCGTCGAACCTGTACTCCTTTTCCTTCCGGCCAGAATCCTGGAGCCGCCGCTTTCCCGCCCAGCCAGAGACCCTGGCGTACTTGCGTGCGCTCGCGGCGGAGCACGGGCTCGGCCGCCACATCCGATTCGGCTCGCACGTCGCCGCGGCGGAGTTCGACGAGCGGCGCGCCGTCTGGACCCTCACCCTCGACAGCGGCGACACGCTCCAGGCGACGGTCGTGGTGTCCGCCGTTGGCCAGCTCAACAGGCCCGCGCTTCCCGACATCGCCGGCCGTGACGATTTCGCAGGCCCGTCGTGGCACTCGGCCCGGTGGGATCACGGCGTGGACGTCACAGGCAAGCGGGTGGCCGTGGTGGGTACCGGGGCGAGCGCGATCCAGTTCGTGCCCGAGGTCGCCAGGTCTGCGGCGCACGTCGACGTGTACCAGCGCAGCGCACCCTATGTGCTGCCCAAGCCCGACAGGCCTTATCGCCAGGTCGAGCACGTCATCTTCGACAGGTTCCCCATCGTGCTCAAGGCCGACCGGCTTCGGATTTTCCTGTATGGCGAGCTGCTCACGAGCGGCTTCGTCGTGTCGCCAAAGCTCCTGGCCGCGCCGATGCGGCTGTGGCGCCGCCAGCTCCAGGCGCAGATCACCGACCCGCGGCTACGCGAGAAGTGCATTCCCGACTATGTGATGGGCTGCAAGCGCGTGTTGTTCTCAAACGACTGGTATCCAGCGCTGGCCCGGCCGAACGTCGACCTCGTCACCAGCCCGATTGCGCGCATCGTGCCCGATGGCATGGTCACGACCGACGGCGACGTTCGCAAAGCGGACGTGATCGTCTACGGGACCGGTTTCAAGACTCTCGACTTCCTGGCACCGATGCGGGTGACCGGCCGAGGCGGACGCCATCTGCATGATGCCTGGCGCGACGGCGCCGAGGCTTACCTCGGGATCACGGTCCCGGGGTTCCCGAACTTCTTCATGCTGTACGGGCCCAACACGAATCTGGGCGGCAATTCGATCATTTACATGCTGGAAGGCCAGATCGGCTACGTGGTAAGCGCCATCCGGGCACTGGCCGGCGAGAACCTCGCCTGGATAGACGTGCGTCCCGACGTGCAACGCGCGTTCAGCACCTGGGTGGCTAAGGCCAGCCGCGCGACGGTGTGGCAGAGCGGCTGCCGCAGCTGGTACACGACGGCTTCAGGCCGAAATACCAACAACTGGCCCGACCACACCTTCCTGTACCGGCATCGGGTCCGCCATTTCGATCTCGCCAAGTACCGGGTCATGCCGAAGCAGCCGACGGCCTCCGCTGCGGGCGCGGGCCGCACGGGCGCGGACCGCACGGACGCGGGCCTCGAATGACCCGCCCCCTGGCCGGCGGCGTGAGCTCGCGGCGCGGCAGTGGCCTGCGCGTGCCGCCGGCGGTGATGCGCCTGTCGATCCGGCAGCTCGGCCGCCACGTCCTCGACCCCGACCTGCCGTGGGAGGTGCAACGCCGACGGCTCGACCGGGTCGGGCGAGCGTCGCCACCACCGAAAGGGACCAAGGTCGTCGGGCGCGAGCTGGACGGGGTGCGCGCCGAATTCGTGTCGGCCGGCCTGCCGCGCCCTGGCAGCCGCACCGTGGTCCACTTCCACGGTGGTGGCTACTGCGTGGGCTCGGCGCGCACGGCGCTCTCGTGGGCGGCGCAGCTCAGTGCCAGGACGGCGGCTCAGGTCGTGCTGCCCGAGTACCGGCTCGCGCCCGAGCACCCGCATCCCGCCGCGCTGGAAGATGCCCGCAACGTCATGACCGCCCTGTTCCGCGACATCGCTCCGGCTTCGGTGATCGTGTCGGGGGATTCGGCCGGCGGAGGCCTGGCGCTCGCCCTCCTGCTCGCGCTGCGCGACGAGGGCCAGGAATTGCCCGCGGGGTGCATCCTGCTATCGCCGTGGCTCGACCTGGGCAGCGACCGCGCGGCGAACCCGCATCTGGTGCGTCGGGACGTGCTGCTGAGCCCGCGCTGGCTCGAGGCATGTGCTAACGCGTACGCTCGCCCGTCGATGTGGCCGGATCCCTTGGTCTCACCGCTCAACGCCCCGCACGCCGGCCTGCCGCCCCTGCTGGTCCAGGCAGGAACCGACGAGCTACTCGCCCCCGACGCCGAGCTCCTGGCCGCTAGCGCCACAGCCGCTGGCGTGGACGTCACCTATACCAGGTGGCCGCGGATGTGGCACGACTTCGCGCTGCAACCCGGCCTGCTCTCCGCCGCAGACAGCGCGCTGGCCCAGGCGGCCTGGTTCGTGCGGGCGGTCACCACCGGAGGCGAGGCGAGCAAATAGCGGGCGGGCCGGCCGTGCCCGACCACAGCGTGGGGCCCTTGCTGACGCGGGGGCAGCAGTAAGGGCACCACGCTGCTGTCAGCGCTCGGGGTGGAGGCTCAAAAGGCTCGCATTGTGCGCACAATGGAACGGTGCGGCGGGATCGGATCAGGTGCGGGCGCCTCGTCGTGGCGCGCGCGCTCTACTACGCCGTCATGCTGGCGGTGATCGCCCTGGCACCGGTCATTGTTCTCGCTGGCGAGCCCAACTGGCCGCCACCAGCGGGAATGCGTGAGCCAAGGCGGCCAAAGCCGACTGCGCCCGCCGGCGCCATAGCACTGGCTGAGCCCAGCAGCAGCGTCGGGTAATCCCGATGCTGAAGGCCTTTCCATCATCGCAAGACCGCTGGTAGATAACGTGCGCCGTATAACGCCCGAACAAAACGCCATTAGACCACTAGAATATGACGCGAGAATGCGCAGAAAGGCCGGTCCGGCGCCATGCCCGGCCGATCATGGCGACTGCTCGGACGAGGATCACCGACCCGGCCAGCGCGCCAAACCTTGGTGATCAATCATTGACACTGCTGCTCGTACTGGCCAGACTGGCAAGGACCGGACCCTGATAAACCGCCCGCTTCATTCAACGCGGGGTGGAGTCGGCAACCAGCCTGGGAGGTAGCTGTGCGCGTACTCTACCGGCCTTTTAGGGTCGGCGTGATTGCCGTTACCGGGCTCGCCATGACAGGGGTAACGAGCGTATTCGCGATCACGGCCGC
>JASIBM010000584.1 GCA_030045175.1 Streptosporangiaceae bacterium
TCACAGAAGTACACCTCGTCGCCCGGTCGCATCAGCGTCACCGCCGGGCCGGTCGCCTCGACCACGCCGGCCCCGTCCCAGCCGAGCACGGCGGGCAGCGTTCCGCCGATCGTCCCGCCGGAGCGGAGCTTGCAGTCGACGGGGTTGATGCCTGCCGCCCTCAGCCGCACCAGGACGTCGTGATCTGCGCGGATCTCGGGTTCGGGCAGCTCAGCAACCCTGAGCACCTCCGGCCCGCCGACCGCAGTCATCAGTACCGCACGCATGACCTCATTCTTCCCGGATGCGGGTCAGGGTTGGTCGTGTGCGTGATACTCGCCGGCGTTGCGGGTGCGGTCGCTGATGACCTCGCCGTCGCGGAGTTCGATGACGCCCTGGCAGCGGGGAAGGCTCACCACGGATCGCTGTTGGCTGCGGGCTGAACTCCCAGCAACGCGACGACATCTTCGGCGAAGATCGTCAGCATGGCGCCGGCCAGCCCGGCAGCGATCGTGAGCGCGATCTGCCACATGGGGACCGGCGCGCCGCCGCCTGCCACGCCGAGCACCGCCCCCATGACGGCGATGGCGGACAGCACGGCGTTCCGCCAGACCAGGCCGCCGCCAAGCGGCTGGGAGGAGGCGCCAAAGCAGCGGCATGGCTCGGAATGCCCGCGATGTACCGCCACGGCCAGGCCGACGGCAAGGGTCAGGCACAGCGCCGCGGCAACAGCCATCCCGGCCGTGGCCGTGGCCGGCACGGCCACCAGTGGCACCACCGCCACCTCTGCGGCCGCCAGCGCGACCGGTACCGTCATGGTCCCGGTAAGCGGCAGCGGTACCCGGCTCAGCCAGGACCGGAAGGCCCGCCACGCTGCCTGGCCAGCCACCTTGGAGATGGCAGACACCGCGAAGACCGTTCCTATGAGCATGCGGCATGCGATCGATGCGTCGGCTGCCCACGGCATGTCACTGACTCCCTCGCGGATGCGCTCCTTGCCGAGTCGACCGCACCTGCCCTGGCGCCGCCGTGGGACCTGGCCGCCTTGTTCCGGTGCCGAGGATGTCGCTGGCCGGCACCAGTCCCCAGAGCCGCGAGTCGCAGCTCGCGACCACATCGCCGAGCGCGACTACCGAGCGGGGCGGCACCACCGCCGTATGCACGATCGCCTTCCTGGCGACCTGGGGCACCGGATCGCCTGGCACCGCGGCGACGCGCTTGATGATCCAGTTCTCCTGATTGGCGCCGGTAAGGCAGGCCGGCCGGCGCCGTGGCCGCAGCCCGCCGGGATCGGGTTCCCTGAAGACGACGAGCTGGCCAGTCCGCAGCTTGCCGACGCCGCATCGCCGGACCAGCACCCGGTCCCCGTCAAGCAGCGCAGGCTCCATGCTCGCGCCGCGGACCGTGACGATCGCGTATCGCCACCGGAACCCGGCCAGCATGACGATGCCGATGACAAGCACAGCGCCAACGGTAACCAGGGCGCCGGTCATCGGGCGCTGACCTGATCGTCGGCCAGGGCGCCGCGGTATCCGGCCGCCTGCAGCCGGAACAGGTAGGCGTACCCGCCGTCCGCGGCAATCAGCTCATCATGCGTGCCCTGCTCGGCCACGGCGCCGTCCGCGAGGACCACGATGTTGTCAGCGGCGCGGATCGTGGGCAGGCGGTGCGAGATCAAGACGCAGGTGCGCCCGGCCCTGACCTGCGCCAGCCGCTGGTTGGTCGTGTGCTCGGCCTCCGCGTCCAGGCTCGCCATCGGCTCGTCGACGATCAGCAGGTCTCGGTTGGCGCGGATGAGCGCCCGTGCCATCGCGACCCGCTGGCGCTGCCCTCCGGACAGCGCCACCCCGGTCTGGGCGTTCTGGCCGCGCGGACCCGACATGTAGATGCGGGACAGCATCGTGTCGTAGCCGAGCGGGAGCCGGTCTATGTCGGCGGCGGCGCCAGCCAGCTCAGCGGCATGCCGGATGGCATCACGGTCGTCCAGCGCCGCCAGGTCGCCTACCCCGATGTTCTCGGCGGCAGTCAGCTCGTAGCACATGTGGTCCTGGAAGACACCCGCCATCCGCTCACGCAACATGGCCGGGTCGAATTCGCGGATGTCCGTGCCGTCCCAGCGGATGCAGCCGCGCTGCGGGTCGTACATCCGGCACAGCAGCTTCACCAGGGTGCTCTTGCCCGACCCGTTGCGGCCGACGAGCGCCAGGTGCGTGCCGGCCGGCAAGGTCAGGCTGACCCCGCGCAGCACCCAGGGCAGGGCCGGGTGGTACCTGAACCACACGTTCTCCACGGTGATCTTGTCCCGCAGCGGCGGAACCGGGCGCGGCTGCGCCGGCACTGGCAGGTCGGGCGGGGCGTCGACCACGTCGGTGTAGGCAGTGAACGTGGTAACGGCCTGGGAGATGTCACCGAGCCCCGCGGCGATCTGGCTCATCGCCCCCTGCAACCCGAGGGCGGACATGATGAACAGGCTCACGTCGCCGACGGGGAACGCGCTGGCGCTGATCCGGGTCACGACCCACACCAGGCCGCCGCCAACGGCCGCCGAGCTGAGCGCCCCGAGGCAGGATTCCACCCGGAGCAGGCGGCGGTCCAGCTTGCGCTCGGAGGTGCTGATGGCGTTCATCTCCACCAGGATCCGGCCGCGCAGGAATGCCCCGAGCCCGAACAGGCGCACCTCCGCCGCGGCGGCGGCGTTGCTGAGCAGCGAGCTGTAGGACTGCTGCCGCCTGGACCTGATCACGTTCTGGAAGGTCAGCTCGGCTTGCTTGTCGGCGTTCACCAGGCTGGCCCAGATGGCCAGGCACGCGGCGCCGACGATCGCGGCAGCGAGCACCGGGCTGAGCAGGCACAGGCTGATCAGGAACGTGACCGTGGTGACCACTGCCTGAGTCATCCCGAGCAGCGACGCCGTCAGGTCGCTGGCCGTGGTCTGCGCGAGCTGACCGGTGAGCTGCAGCTTGTCCGCGAACTCCGGCGACTCGAAGCGCGAGATCCCAGGCCAGGAGGCCTCGGCCTGGTACACGCGGTCATAGACCACCACGCGGACCGCCCGGCGCAGGTTCGCCTGCACGTACTGCTGTGCCTGCGGGACGGCCGCCGCGGCAATTCCCGTGACGCCGAGTGCCACGACCAGGGCGAGCAAGAGCTTGCTGTCAAGGCCGTGCTGCACTGGCACGTGCTGGCCGGGCCCGTGCGCGCCGACGAGCGTGTCCACCACCTCGCGCTGCAGCCACGCGCTGGCAGGCAGGATCAAGCCTGCCGCGACCGACGTCACGGCCAGGCCAGCTACCAGGAGCGGGGACGTCGACCACACGACGGCGGCGGCCGCGCGAGCGCTCCTGACCCGGCAGCGCCATCCGGTCGGACCGGCCGCTGTCATCGATGGCTGGCCGCGGCGGTCGTCTCGTAGCTGACCGCTTGCACAGACGCGCCGCGGGCGAGTATCGCCCCGTCGGCGTCGAGCAGGTAGATCCCTGGGTAGGCATTGTTGGCGAACGCGGTCGCTACCGTGCCGCGCCTGCGCTCGTGGATAACGGTCACCTTGCCGTCGAGGTCACGGATGAACGCCGCCACTTCCTCGCCTTCGCCGATGACGACCGCTACGGCCCGGCGTGCCCCGCCGACCGTCGCGGCGTGCTCGGCGAATGAGGGAAGCTGGTAGTGGCAGGGCATGCAGCCGGTGGTGAAGAACCCGACCAGGGACTGCTCGCCGCGCAGCCAGTCAAGTGAGACCGAGGTGCCGTCCATGGCCTTCGCCTTGAAATCAGGTATCTGGCTGCCTGGCGGCAGCCAGGGTGGCGCCACGGGGGCGGAGGCGAGCTCGCCAAGCCGCCGCACCCGGCGGGCGAGCAGCAAGATCAGCAGCAGATCGGCGGAGGCGAGCACGAGGGCGAATACGCTGACCGATGACATGTCGTTGACCACCTCAGAAGACGGATGCCGGGCCCGGTGCCGTGCGCGGGCCCGCCGCTACCGGGATCAGCGGTAGCGGCGGAGATCAGGTGGGCGCTTAGCAGCGACCCCCCATCCAGAGGCCGCATGTGATGTGAACGCATAGCCTGCAGTAGCGGTACAGCCACGCGCCGTCGGCGGTCTCGGTCGAACTGCACCACTGGGATGTGCACGCGGCAGCCGTCGCCTTGTGCGGGAGCAGGCTCTCGACTCGTTCGGAGAGTAGGGTCGTGATTCCGCTCATGACACCTCCTGAGCGTTACGCCGGAGCGGACATCGGCATCGTGACACGGCGTGCTACTCGCGCCGTTCCGGCGGCATGACCCGCGGGGCTAGCGGCTCGCTACCACGGCGCTACCGGGTCGCTACCGTGACCAGTCGGGGTTGTTCCCCTCGCATAACCGTCGTGGCACGCTGCGTCCATGGCCGAGGAAAATCTTGAAAATGGCGCTGCCGACCGGTCACGCGAGGTAAGTGAATGCCCGGACCCGGTGTTCATCTTGACCGCGAGCCGGTCGGGATCAACGCTGCTGCGGTTCATCTTGGACACCCATCCCGATTTCGCCTGCCCGCCGGAGACCATGATCACCGGGGCCTGCGTGTCCTTGCTGCGGAGCTGGGACATCCTGGAGAACGCCGGGTCAGGGACGCACCGGCCGGTCACCGCGCAGGTCCAGTTGCCCGCGGTGGCGATGGCGGCAGTGCGTGGCATCGTCGACCAGCTCTACGGCCGATACCTGGCGGGGAGAGGAAAGCCCCGCTGGTGCGACAAGTCGCTGGATAGCCTCTACAACGCGCGGTTGCTCGCCGACTTGTACCCGCAGGCCCGCTTCGTCTGCCTGTACCGGCACTGCATGGATGTGATCGCTTCTGGCGCGGAGGCATGTCCGTGGGGAGTGAGCCGGTTCGGATTCGACCCCTATGTCGCGCAGGTTCCCGGCAACACCGTGGCCGCGATCGGCGCGTACTGGATCGACTGCGCTCAGGCGATGCTCGACTTCGAGCAACAGCAGCCTGGGCGCTGCTTCCGGCTGCGGTACGAAGACCTGGTGACGGTGCCAGAGCACAAGACCGCGGAGCTGCTCGCCTTCCTCGGCGCTGCCCCGGCACCGGGCATCACCTCCGCGTGCTTCGCGGCGCCGCACGAAGGCGACGGCCCCGGCGACGAGAAGATCTGGTTCACCACGAGGGTGAGCGCGGATGCCGTTGGCCGCGGTGTCAGGGTTCCGGCGGCCGCGCTCCCCGATCCGCTGCGTGCCGCGATCAACGAGGTCCTGGGCGCGCTCGGATACCGGCCAGTCGGTGCCGACTGGAACTCCGCCACCGGGCCGGTCGATCCCCGGCTGCCGCACTCGATACCGCGACCGCCCGGGTCGCAGGACACGACTGAGCGCGCGAGCCTGCCCGGACTCGCGGACTCTCGCCAGGACGGCGTGGCCGTCGCCGCCCGGATGCTGGACACCCGGATCAGGCACCAGGCCGCCGCCGAGCCGGACGAGCCGCTGCGCCGCTGGCCAGGCCTGGCCGGCCAGATGGTCAGGCTGGTCGTATCCGACGAGCACAGGCAGGAGGAGGTGCTCTGGTCGTTCCAGGCAGCCCAGGCGGCCCAGGCGGCCCTGGCGGCTAACGAGCTGGCGGCTAACGGGCTGGCGCCCGACGGGCCGGTCATGACGATGATCGCCGGTTCCGGCACCTGGCGCGCGCTGCTCGACGGCGAAGCCAACGTGATCACCGAGATCCGGGCCGGGCGGCTGCGGTGCGTGAACAGGCGCGACGCGCAGCGCGTCCGCTCGGATGAGGTGCACGCGATCGCCTGGCTGCTCGGGCTGGCCCAAGTCCCCCTAGTCAAACGGATAGGAGGGTAGCCACCCAAAGATGACAGACTCACGATTCATCGTGATCGATGCTAAAATTGGACGAAAGGCATCCTAGTCACCATATCCTTCACCTATTTATGAATGGAATGGAGACTCGCAGTGGAGCGCGGCCTGCAGGTTTACTTGCTCGGGCCCATATCTGTCACCTGGGCCGATCAGGAAATCATGCTCCGTGGACAGCTTCAGCGGACGCTGATGGCCGCGCTCGCGAGTGAAGCGGGGAGAGTCATTCCAGCAGACCGGCTGATCGAGATGCTGTGGGCTCAGCAGCCTCCGCGCTCGGCCAAGATGAAGTTGCAAGGGCTCGTCTCTGCCCTGCGGAAGGCAATCGGGGACTATGCGAATGGCCTGGCCGGGACGCGCTGGCCGCTGGTCACCCGTGAGCCTGGCTACCTGCTGAGCCTGGACGGGGTACGGGTGGACCTGCGGGACTACCGGGAATTGCTCAAGCGCGCCGACGGGGAGCTGCAGGCGGGTTTCGTCGACTCCGCGTCTATCTGCCTCGGGGAGGCACTCGCCTCGTGGCGTGGCCCGGCCCTGGCCGATGTCCGCTCGCCCGTCCTTGGCGGGCTGGCCGCTGCTCTCGAGCAGGGGCGCCTGCTGACCATCGAGCGCAAGGCCGCCTGCGACCTGCGTCTTGGCCGTTACGATGCCGTGGCGGAGCTGCTGATGCAGGTAGTCGCCGTTCACCCGCTTCGGGAGGGCGCCCGCGCCGCGCTCATGCTGGCGTTCTACCAGCTGGGCTGCCGGGCCGAGGCGCTGGAGCTGTACCGGCAGGGCCGGAAGCTTCTGCAAGATCAGATAGGCATCGAGCCTGGCCGGCTGCTGCGGCAACTCCACCAGCTCATGCTGGCTGACTCACCGCAACTCACCACCCTTGGCATCCTCGGCCTGCTCGGACAGGAACTGATGCAGGTAGAACATGCCTGAGGAAACATCAGCTACCTTCTCGCGGCCGGCTCGGGTCGCTCCTGCTGGCCGCGCTCAAGATATGCCTCCGCTTGGTGGTACATCCGCCTGGCCGGCGTCGCCACCGCAGCGTCGCCTGCCGTGCCGCACTCGGAAGGACAGCGTGGCCGGAGCGTGAGGAGGTGTGACCAGCCGTCTGCGCCATGCCATAGCTGATGTCCGCAATTGGTGCATGTTTCCCGAGCCATGCCTCTCTCCGTCTGCTCTTGGCAAGGCCGCGCGGCAGTGACGCCGGGGGATCTCGTCACTGCCACGCGGGGGCGGGTGGCGCCCGTTCCTTCGCTATCCATGCTTGCGCGTCCGCGCCGCGCCGTCTGCGCAGCTAGCGGCCAACCTCGGTGCAGGCTGGCCGGGTATTCAGCCTTCTAGCTAGCTGCAATGGCAAAGCCTGCCCTGCGATGCAGACTGAAGGCATGGCAGTGCGTTGCGTGATAGTGGACGACAACCATGCCTTCCTTCGCAGCGCCAGCGAGTTGCTCGAGCGCGAGGGGATCAACGTGGCTGGCGTCGCGTCGGCCGGAGCGCAGGCAAGCCGGGCCTGCCGCGAGCTGAAGCCGGACGTCGTCCTCGTCGACATCGACCTGGGCAATGAGTCAGGATTCGAGGTCGCACGTCAGCTCGCCGGCGGGGCTGACGCCGGCCAGCCGCTCGTGATCCTCATCTCCGCTCATGCCGCTGACGACCTGGCGGACCTGATCGCGGACAGTCCGGCGGTCGCGTTCCTTTCCAAGGCGAGCCTGTCGGGAGCGGCGATCCGCGGCATCCTCGCTGGCCCGGCCAGGCAAGGCTAACGCGAGTCGAGATAAGCGAGCACCGCGAGAACTCGGCGATGGTCGTCCTCGGTATCGGGCAATTGCATCCGGGCGAGGATGCTGCGGACATGCTTCTCGACCGTTCCCTCGGTGATCCACAGCCGGTGCGCGATGCCAGCGTTCGAACGGCCCTCCGCCATGAGCGCGAGCACCTCGTGCTCACGCTTGGTGAGCTCATGCAGGACGTCGCCGCGACGGCGGACCGCGATGAGCTCGGCGACCAGCGCCGGGTCCACGACAGAGCCACCGCTCGCGATCCGGCCGACGGTCTCGGCGAACTCGTCCACGTCGGTAACCCGGCTCTTGAGCAGGTAGCCGACTCGCCGGCCGGTGGCCAGCAACTCCATCGCCTGCTCGACCTCGGCGTGCGCCGACAGGACGAGGATCCCGGTCTCGGGAAACTGCTCGCGGATCTGCCTGGCCGCGTCAAACCCCTCGGTCAGGTAGCCCGGTGGCATCCGGATGTCAATGATCGCCAGGTCCGGGCGGTGCTCGCGGATCAGGTCCAGCAGCCCGGGAGCGTCGTGAGCCTGGCCGACGACGTCGAAGCCCGATCGCTGGAGCAGGCTAGCTATCCCTTCGCGTAGCAGCGTGTCATCGTCCGCCAGGACTATGCGCTTGCGTATTTCGCCCACTATGTCTCTTGTCATCTTGCGACACCATCCAGCGGCATGGGTATCGTTGATCACGTTACTGGCCGGCCGTTCCCGCTGGTCAGAGGCGTGGCAGGGGGCAGTGGGGCAATGGGGACAATTGGCGCGCCCGATCGGCGCGCGGGCGGCAGCCTTACCAGGCGCACTATCGCGGTGAGCGTGCTGCTCTCGGTCATCATCGGGTCCGCGTTCTTCCTGCTGGCACTGGCGATCAGCGCCCTGCGGTCGTCGGAGGCCCGCGCGGATCACGCGCTAGAGGTGCTGGTCGCCACGAACCGCCTGGAGCGGCTGGCCGCCGACATCGAGGCAACCCAGCACGGGTACATCACCACCGGCCAGGGCCGGTTCCTCCAGCCCTGGCACCAGGCACAGGCTCGCTACCAGCAGCAGGCCGTCGCCCTGGAGCGCCTGGCCAGCGCGGGAGACGAGGGCCAGGGCCGCCGGGCGCGCCAGCTAGCGAAGGCCGGGCAGGACTACATCGACAAGTACTCGATCCCGCTGGTGACGGCGGCGCGGCGCGACCCGTCCTCCGCGCGGACGGTGGCGCTTTACGAGGAGGGCAGGCGCAGGCTCAACGCGCAGCAGAACCTGTCCGACCAGCTCATGGTCTCGGAGAAGCGAATATTCGCGGTCGGGCATCAGCGCGCCGTAACCATCGCTAGCTGGGCGCTACCCGCGGCGTCGGTCAGCACGGCCGGCTCGATCGTCCTCATCTTGCTCTGCGGCGGCTACCTGGCCCGGTCGGTAATCCGGCCGGTCCGCCGGGCGTCGGCGATGGCGGGCCAGGTGGCAGGCGGGGACCTGGCCGTGCGGATGCCCGAGACCGCACCGGGCGAGGTCGGCAGCCTGGAACGCTCTTTCAATAGCATGGCCGGATCACTGACGACCAGCCGCGACGAGCTACGCAGGGTCGCCGAAGGGCAAGCGGCCTTGCGACGGGTCGCGACGCTGGTGGCCCGCGGGGTTTCCCCGCCCGAGGTGTTCGGCGCGGTCGCGGCCGAGACCGGCCGCGTGCTCGGCCCGGATACCACCGCAGTGGCCCGGTACGAGCCAGACGGCACCGCGATGGTTGTCGGCTCCTGGGAAAAGCCCGGCACCCAGGGCCTTGCCATGCCAGTCGGGTCGCGCTGGCCAACACGAGAGGACGGCATCGCCAGGCGAGTGCAGCGGACCGGCGAGGCGGTCCAGGTGTCCAGCTGCGACAGCGTGGGCGGCGCCACGTCGGCTTGGATCCGAGAGCACGGGATCCGGTTCTCTGGGGGCAGCCCGATCATCGTTGACGGGCAGGTGTGGGGCGTGATGCTGGCGTTCTCAAGGACGGCCGCCCGGCACCCGGAGGAGGTCGAGGACCGCATGCTCGCCTTCACCGAGCTGGTGGCCATGGCGGTTGCCAACACCGAGAGCCGGGCTCAGCTCGCGGCCTCCCGCGCGCGGGTCGTCGCGGCGGCGGACGAGACCCGCCGCCGCATCGAGCGCGACCTGCACGACGGGACGCAGCAGCGGCTGATCTCGCTCGCGCTTGAGCTACGGGCCGCGCAAGCCCTGGTGCCACCGGAGCAGAGGAGTCTGGTGGAGCAGTGGTCCCGGACGGCGCAGGGACTGACCGACGTGGTGCAGGAGTTGCGGGAGATCTCCAGGGGCCTGCACCCGGTGATCCTGGAGAAGGGCGGGCTCCGGCCGGCCCTGCGGGCGCTGGCCCGCCGCGCCGGCCTCCCGGTCGAGGTCGACGTGAAGGTCAGCGGGCGGCTCCCGGAACGCGTGGAGGTCGCCGCCTACTACGTGGTGTCGGAGGCGCTGACGAACGCTGCCAAGCACGCTCGTGCGTCCGTTGTCGAGGTCGACGTCGGCGTGGTCTGCGGCGGCGCGGCCGACGACGTCCTGCGGTTGCTGGTCAGGGACGACGGAGTCGGTGGCGCCGATCCGTCCTTCGGCTCGGGGCTCATCGGCCTGAGCGACCGCGTCGAAGCGGTCGGTGGCAAGATCGAGGTCACCAGCCCGCCAGGAGGCGGCACCTCGCTGCTGGCCACGATCCCGCTTTCGGCCGCCTAGCCGGATAGCCCTGGCGCTGGACGAGGAAGGACTGACGATGCCGACGAAGCTGGTCCGCCGCACGCTCGACCTGGCCGGCCTTGAGGTGCCGCTGATCGAGCTGACCGGGGCCCGCGACGGGCCTGCGCTGACGGTGATCGCCGGCGTGCACGGCTGCGAGTACGCCCCGATGGCGGCGGTCAGGCAATGGGCGGCCGGCCTGGCCGGGCGGGAGCTGCGCGGCAGGGTGCGGGCGGTGCCGGTGCTCAACCTGCCGTCGTTTCGCGCCCGCAGCCCGTTCGTGATACCCGAGGACGGCAAGAACCTCAACCGGTGCTTCCCAGGGGATCCGGCCGGGACGCTCGCCGAGCGGCTGGCGCACGCGGCGTTCACCGAGCTGATCGCCGGGGCCGACGCGGTCATCGACGCGCACGCGGGTGACCTGCCCGAGGCGCTCGAGCCGTTCGCGCTTTACGACGCGGGCCCTGGCGAGGCCGGGGCGCTGGAGCTCGCCGAGGCCTACGGGCTCGGCTACGTCATCAGGCAGCAGCCTGGGCCAGACCGCGTGGTGGCAGGGACGACCAGCTCGGCCGCGGCCGAGCTGGGCATTCCCGCGATCATCGCCGAGGCTGGCGGCTGCGGGATCGTCGACGACGAGGCCGTCCGGCTGCATCTGCGCGGGCTCGACCGGGTGCTCGCCGCGCTCGGCATGGCCGATGGCCCCGCGCCGGGGCCGACCGGCGATGAGGTGCCGCCGCCGGCCAGGCTGAGCCGGATGCTGTGGCTGCGCTCCGCCGCGGACGGCTGGTGGCAGCCGGCCGTCCGGCCCGGGGAGATGGTGGCGCAGGAGCAGCTGCTCGGCACGGTGAGCACGATCGGCGGCGCGCGGACGATTCAGTCGGTCACCGCGCCGGCCGGCGGGGTGCTGATGTTCATCACCGCTTCGCCGGCCGTCGAGGCCGGCGGGCTGCTGCTCGGGCTCGGCGCCCGCT
>JASIBM010000585.1 GCA_030045175.1 Streptosporangiaceae bacterium
CTGAGGCTGCGGTTGATGAGCCGGACCGGTATTGTCTCGCCTCATGCCAGGCACTGATCCGATGCCCGCCCCGATCCCGGCGACCGGGACCGCCCGGGTGCACATCCTGCAGGACGGATACGTCCGCGAGGATGACGACGGCGAGCACGTCGGCAGCACCGTCACGCTGATCGTCGACGGCGACATCGTGGTCGTGGTCGACCCGGGCATGGTGACGTCCCGCGCGGCCCTGCTCGGCGCGCTGGCCAGCCACGATGTGGCACCGCAGGCGGTGACGGACGTGGTGTTCAGCCACCACCACCCGGACCACACCGTCAACGCGGCGCTCTTCCCTGCCGCGCGCATTCACGACCACTGGGCCGTCTACGACGGCGACCTGTGGATCAGCAGGGACGCGGAGGGCGCCGAGCTCAGCCCGTCGATCAGGCTGATCGCCACGCCCGGCCACACCGAGCAGGACATCAGCACGGTCGCGTCGACCCCCGTCGGGGTGTTCGTCTGCACGCACGCCTGGTGGGGTGCCGACGGCCCGGCCGACGACCCGTTCAGCCCGGACCCGCAGGCCCTGGCCAGGAGCCGTCGGCGGATACTCGACGTCGCCTCGGTGATCATCCCCGGGCACGGGCCTAGCTTCGTCCCGGGACCAGGCACGCCACGCTGACCGCCGTGGCGCGGGCACGGCCGGGCCGCGCTGACCGGTGTGGCGCAGGCATGCCCGCGCCGCACCGGATGCGTATTTACCAGGCGGCATCGAGCAGATTAGCCGGGTAGTTCCCGATGACCTCCAGGCGACCCGTGGCCAGGTCCACCCACTTCACGTGGTCGGTCAGGAAGAACGCCAGCAGGTAGCGGCCGGAGGGGCCAGCGCTGATGCTGGGGCCTTGGCCGCTAGGAAACGCAAGGACCTCACGTGCCGGCCTGCCACTGGCAGTCTGGTAAGCGCGGAGCACCTCCTGCCCCCGTCCCGCCACGACCGCGAACATCACGCGGCCGTTCGGGCTGAGCACGGCGGCCGTCGGCGCGACAGACGAGCCGATCACCCTGCGGTAGTGCGGACGTAGCCACCCCCCGGCCGAATCGGTGCGCAGCGTCCATGCCGCGTTGAATGCATCAGAGCCCTCGCTTTGCCCGTTGCTCGGGTTGCTCACGAACTCGAGCAGGCTCCCGTTCGCCGATAGCGACAAGCTCCACGGAGTGGCAGGCCACCTGAACTTCCACGTGGTGACCGTCCGCGTGGCGAGGTCAATGGTGCCGACCTGGCCCAGGTACGTGCGGGTGCCAGCATGCGTGCAGCGCTGCGTGGAAAAGGCAACGACCTTGCCGTTCGCGCTGGCCGCCAGCGGAACCGGGTCTGGCTCGAACGGCTCGACCACACGGCCAGGCACCTCAGGCACGGCGAGCGGGGCAAAATCCTTCAGCTGGCCCAGTGCGGAGAGCCGGAACTGATAGAACCAGGTGTCGCACCGGAGGCCCGTGGCCTCGGCGACAAACGTCTGGTTGTTGCCTAGCGGGGCCACCGCCTGGAAGGACCGGGCTGCTCGCGGTGCTGCGAGGCTGTCGACGACCCGGCCGGTTGCGGTGGCCACGACTTCGAGCTTGGTGGCGTTGCCGACATCGGTATAGGCGATGGCGACGAAGAACTTCGGCACGGCAGCACCGGCCGCGACGCGGCTCGGCGGCGATTGATGCTTGCCGCCAGCCAGAACGCCGTGCAGCGCCACGGCCGTCCCTGCCGCGAGCACGGCGACCGCGGCGGCGATCGAGACCATCACCCGGCCACGTGGCCGGCCGGCCAGGGACCCGCGCCGCGCGGGCTCGCGCAGCGGACGCAGGTCACCGGGCGCCAGCCGTTCGGCTGTCTGGCGCAGTTCCTGACGGAGCCTGTCCTCGAGCTCGGTCATCGCTCCTCCTCCCCCACGAGCCTGGCCAGCGTCGCCAGCGCGCGCGAGATCGACGACCGGACCGAGCTCGGCCCGATCCGCAGCATCTGGGCGATCTCGGCAACGTCGAGATCGCAGTAGTAGCGCAGCACCAGCGCGGACCGCTGCCGGTCGGGCAGCGTGCGCAGCGCGGCGACGAGCACGCTGCGATCGGCCGCCGCCGATGCCGCATCCGGGCTGTGCTGGTCCTGGCCGGCCACGCTCCTGGCGTACCTGCGGCGGACCGCCATCCGCCGGTGCGCGGACCGGCAGCCGTTCAGCACGCTGGTGCGGACGTAGGCAATGCCGAGTTCCTGGCTTAGGTGGCTGGGCCGGCGGCGGTGCAGCCGCTCGAACACGTCCTGCACCACGTCCTCGGCCGTGGCCAGGTCACCGGTCATCACGACGGCCAGCCTGACCAGTTCCAGGTGATGGGCGCGGAACAGCTCGGCCAAAGCGGCCGCCTCATCACCGAAATGACCGGCTGGGCCAGAGCGGGCTGGCCGGCCATCAAAGGTCGTCGTCTCTGCGTCCACGCAGTATTAACGCGCGCCTGGCAGGCAGCGCTGCACGGCGCGGTAGCCCTGTTTAGACCGCGTTCAGACCGCCTCGCCCTTCAGGGCGAACGCCGACAGCCGCCGCACGGCCACCGCCAGCGTGACCGCAGTCACCACGGTGGCCATGATGATCGCGGTCTGCAGGGTGAGGTGCGCGTTCAAGGCAGAGGAATGCACGATCGCGTTGGCGACGCTGACCGAGTACTGGCCGACCGAGAGCACCCGCACCCCGCCGACGAGGTTGCCGAGTAGCCCCTCCCAGATCAGCAAGTAGAGCAGGCCCACCGCGATCGCCCTGGTCGTCAGCACCGAGAGCATGACGAAGATCGCGTTATAGGCGATCGAGGCAACCAGGGCGCCGACCCCGAGGCCGATGGTGAGCTTGTCGGCGAAGCCCTTCGCGATGGCCGCGGCGAGGAACTCGGGTATCGCGCCGAACAGGATCGTCAGCATGACCGCCGCGACGAACTTGGAGATCACCACCGACAGCCTGGTGACCGGCGTGGCAAGCAGGTGGATGATGCTCCCGTCGTCGATCTCGGCGCCGAGCGCGCTGGTGCCGATGATCAGCGCGGTCAGCGGCAGCACGACGGTGAAGCCGAAGTCGCCGAGGAACTCGGCCGGCCACACCGGGCTCTTGGCCACTAGCCTCAGCACGACCGTGATCGCGAGCAGCACGATCGGCGTCAGCATGAAGACAAGCGCGCGCTTGCGGCCGATGGTGGCGCGCAGCGTGATCCGCAGCACGACCGGGTTGAGCAGACCGGACATGGGATTCCTCTCACGACGCCACGAGGTAGGCGAAGACGCTCTCAAGCGATTCATCCGATGGCAGCACCTCGCGGAGCATGATCCCGCTGTCCCTGCAGAGCCCGGCGAGCTCCCTGGTGAAGGTGCCGAAGTCGGCCGCGCGCACGCTCACGCCGCGCGGCGTGATCTCGACGCCGGTCACCGCCGGCCTGCCGATCAGCGCGGCGGCGAGTTGCCTGTCGGCCGACGAGCGCACGAGGAAGACGTGCGGCCGGCTCGTCATCAGGCGGCGGATGGCGCGGAAGTCGCCGGAGGCGGCGAGCCGGCCACCGATGATCACCTGAATCGTCCCGGAGATCCGCTCGACCTCTTCCAGGATGTGCGAGCTGAACAAGATCGTCCGCCCGTCCCGCGCCATCTGCTCAAGCAGGTCCATCATCAAGATCCGCTGCCGCGGGTCCATCCCGTTGAACGGCTCGTCGAGCAGCAGCATCGCCGGATCGTGCACGAGCGCGGCGGCGACCTTGATCCGCTGCCGCATGCCCTTCGAGTACGTGGCGATCCTGCGGTCCTGCGCGTCGCCCATGTCGACGATCCCGATCGCCCGCCGCGCCGCCGCGTCGGCATCGGCCAGGCCATGCAGCCGCGCCGTGGATCGCACGAAGTCCAGGCCGGTGAGGAACGCGTACACCGAGTCCCGCTCGGGCACCAGCCCGAGCACCCTGAACACGCCTGGGTTGCGCCAGCTCGGCTTGCCCCCGACCGTGAGCTGGCCGCGGGACGGGGCGAGGAACCCCGCCATCATGGTCAGCAGCGTGGTCTTGCCCGCGCCGTTCGGCCCGAGCAGGCCGGTGATTCCTGGCCCGATCGTCATCGAGACGTCATTGACGGCGACCACGTTGCCATACCAGCGGGACACGTTGGTCAGCTCGATCGTGTTCGCCGCCGCGCCGCTCACCGCCGCGTCGACGCTCTCGACGGCGACGCCATTCAGGTCAGTGCTACTCATGCGACATCCGCCCTCGCGTACCGGAGGAAGAGGCCAGCCAGGCCGGCGCCGAGGAACACGAGCAGCATGATCCCGTAGGCCGCACCGTAGTTGCCTGGATTGGGGATCACCCCAGGGTTGGTGCCGCCCAGCCATTGCCGCACCCCGTCGACCACGGTAAACGGGCTGATCAGCCCGAACAAGTGGCCGGTCGATGAGGCGCTGAGGACCGGGCCACCGCCCGGACCACCCGGACCACCGCCAGGACCTGGCCCCTGTCCAGGGACCGGCTGCTCCGCGATGTTGGTCAGCACCAGCGAAAGGATCAATGTCATGAACAAGAAGATGGCCACCGCCCCGGTCGAGAACGCGCGGCGACCGCTGACGCAGGCCAGCGCGAGGCCCACCGCCGCGAGCACCACCGCCCACATCAGCCCGACCAGAAGTCCAGG
>JASIBM010000586.1 GCA_030045175.1 Streptosporangiaceae bacterium
CTGGGGATTTCCCGCAGAGGGCCGAGGAGGCTTCGCCTAGTCCGGTCTATGGCGCCGCACTGCTAATGCGGTTTGGGTTCGCGCCCATCCGGGGTTCAAATCCCCGAGCCTCCGCCGAGCCGGCTGACTATGGTCGCTGACCTTCGGTCAGCTTTCCGGTGGGCCGCAGTATTTGCCCGGGGGGGCGACCCCCCGGAACCCCCCGAGCCGGCTGATGCTGCTCGGCGACCTTCGGTCGCCTTCGCCGGGGGCCGCAGTATTTGCCCGGGGGGCGACCCCCCGGAACCCCCCGGGCCGGGGGGCGGCCCCCCGGACCCCCCGAGCCGGCTGATGTTGCTCTGCGACCTTCGGTCGCCTTCGCAGGGGGCCGCAGTATTGCCCGGAGTGGGCAGCCCCCGGAACTTCCCGAGCCAGCTCACGGTGCTTGGCGAGCTGCTTGGGGCGCCCGGAGCCGGGTTTCCTGGGGTGCGTTGGTGATGCATGCTCGTGGGTATGAGCAACTGGGTCACGCCGGCGGGATTCCTGTCGTATGCGCCAAGCTTGCCGATGCCGGCCCACGGCCAGGCTGGCCCGGCTTTCGGTGTCGCCTTCTACGTGGTCGGCGTCGGAGTCGTCGGAGTCATCGGCGTGCTGATCGTCGCGGCCATGATGCCGTCAGTCGCCCGGCATGTCGGCATGGCACTGTGGGCAGGTTGTCGGCGGGTCGTTGTCCGCGACGGAGCCGCACCGGGGGCACACGCGCCTTAGCAGGCAGACCGGATCACCGGGGGAGTCGTCATCGTCGGCTTGCTCGCCCGGCGCAGATGGCATCGGCCTCAGCTCCCTCGCCCAAGTTCGCAGGCTCGCCCGAACAACCTGAATTTCATCGTATCATGATAAAGCGTGGTTGCCATTGTATGCCAGGCCAGGGCGCTAGTGTTGACCTTTTGTCAACCTATATCTGGCTTACCAGGTGCAGAGCGCATCCCCGTTCTGGTGAATGCGACATTCACCAGGCAGCACGATCAGCGAGTCAGGTCACAGGCGTCACGCCAGACCCATATGTCGCGATATTCCCATCGCGACGGCGAATCCACGTGGCCGACGGCACATGCTTCCCGGCGCGGGTCCTGCTGCCTCATTCCGACATATTCTTGAGCGTCTCGTGGCGCGAGCCCAGCAAAATGCCGCTTAACCAGCCAGGTCACCGCCGCTTGCGATCGCGATTACAGTCGCGGTCACCAGCGGTGCGGCCGGGCACTGCGGGCGCCGGTATCTCAGTCGGCGTGATCAGAACTCGCCCGGTTGGTCCGGACCGTCGCCGCCGGCGTACAGCTCGTCATAGTCGGCCTCGGAGTCGAGGTCGGAGTCGAGGCCAGCGTCGAGATCGACGTCGAGGCCAGAGTCGAGGTCGGAGTCGAGGTCGACCTCAGGCTCAACAAAGAGCGGCGTCGAGTCGCCAGTACCGTCATCCCTCGGCACGGCGCTCTCAAAGACTCCACCACAGACCACTTGGTAGAGCTGTTCCGGGTAGGGGATGTGGTCAATCGTGCGCAGCGCCGCGTCCTTGCCTGCCGACTCGACCACGAAGTCGCCATATCCGAGCAAGCGCCCAGCAAAGGACTTGTGGAAGCTCATGTCGGTTACCTTGCCTAGTGGCATCATGGCAACGCTGCGAGTAAAAACCCCGGAGGTAAGCAGGATACGATGCGTGGTGATGACGAAGAAGTCGACGTACCAGTTGACTGCTTTCCAGGTGAGCCGGACTATAAGCAGCCCGCATAGAATCCATGCGATGTCAATCAGCAGGCCATGGCCGCGCAAAACAGTGGCAGAAAGCAATGCGGCAGCCAATAGCCCGGCGACAGCCTGTGCGCTCGGCACGATCAGGACAGCCGGGTGCCGCCGCACCATCGCCTTGCATCGCTCAAGCGGAAGCAAATACTTCTCTACGACGACCCGGTGCGCCTGCGTGGTTGCTAGCGGGGTCATTAATTACAGCTTAATGTGGTTGAGGAACTGGGACATGGAACTTCCGGCTGACTTCAACCAAGATACCGCGCCGGAGACCACATTCGCTGCTCCGTCAGGGGAGGTGGCGAGGTAGTAGATCACGAAGGCTACGCCGGCCCAGGTCAGAACCTTCTTCAACATCCCGATCACCTCCCTACCGCGCGTGTAACAGGGCGTAACCGCTGCTGTCCCAAGCATAGCTCAGTACCCTTTGAAGACCAATGCTGGGCGCCGTTGGCCCCACCCTAGCTCCCGCGGCAGGCGGCGAGCGCCATCCACGCCGATTCTTGCCGAAAAGCCGTTACTGTTCATCCTGCGGCGTGCCGAGCCCGCGCGGGGCTCGGCGGCGTAGAGAACATAGTGACGGACCCGACGGCAGGTGGTGGAGTGACTGTGGCCGAGGTGACTAGCAGTGACTTCTGCATCGCCGTGTACCGAGATGATGACGCCTGGGAGGCCGTGGTGCTGCCCATCGCGGTCACCGAGAACCTCGACGCGATCATCCAGGCGCTCCGCAGGCAACCGGGCATAAGCGGCGCCATCGGGCTGGCGGCGGTCGGCGACGACTTCTTCGTGATCTGCCGGGTCACCGGCAATCAAGTGGGCGTCTTCCTGTCCGACCTCACCGCGTCGGTCGAGTGGCCGCTCGCCGCCCAGGTGCTCGAGTACCTCGACATCGGTGTGCCTTACGACGAAGACCTGGACCAAGTACTGCCGGCTGGCGACCTGTCCATCCTGTCCGACCTCGGCGTGGACGAGATGGAGTTGTGCGCGTTGTCAGGTGACCTGGACCTCTTCCCTGACGAGGTGCTTGCCAGCCTGGCCAGGCGGATCGGCTTCGATCGCGCGTTCGATCGCGCGCTCGACAGCGTGGTCGGCCAGTGACGTGCAGGCCGAAGGCGGCGTGCCTGCCCCAGGCGGGTCGGCGAGTGGTGCCGGACCTGGCTACCTGGCGTCATTCGAGCCGAGCATGCGGCTGGCCCTGGATGCCGCGCGCGCGGCGCCGCCCGGCGAGGAAGGCGCCGCAGCGGACGTTCCCGTGGGCGCGGTGGTGCTCGGCTCCGACGGAGCGGTACTCGGACGGGGCCGCAATCGGTGCCTAGCATCCGGCGACCCGACGGCGCATGCCGAGATGGTCGCGATCAGGCAGGCCGCCCAGGCAGTTGGGTCCTGGCGATTGGACGGCTGCACGCTTGTGGTGACGCTGGAACCATGCGCCATGTGCGCCGGAGCGCTGCGAGTGGCCAGGATCAGCAGGCTGGTCTACGGGGCCGCGGACCCGAGGGCAGGGGCGGCAGGATCGCTGTGGGACCTCGTCCAAGACCGCAGGCTCGGGCCGCCGGTCGAGGTGATCGGCGGGGTGCTCGCGCAGCCCTGCGCCGCGCTGCTGAGCGAGTTCTTCGCGGGACTACGCTGAGTCGCGGACGCGCGATCAGCGACTACCGCTGCCGATGCGGCGGCGCGGGCCTGGCTCAGGTAGGCTCGGGCGTCGGGTGGAGTCGCCTAGTGGCCGAGGGCGCACGCCTCGAAAGCGTGTGAAGGGGCAACCCTTCCGTGGGTTCAAATCCCACCTCCACCGCCACTGGCCCGCGCTCGGTAGCGCCCGCTCAAGGAGTTCCGCCCGATCAGGGCCAGCGGCGGGATGCGAATAATTCGCCGCGTAGCTGGCGCGACTTGCTCGCGCGCAGGGCTCGCCTGCGGGCGGCCATTCCGCGCAGGTCAGGTACACTCCCGAACCAGTGGTGGATGGCGCCAGCCGGGGGACTGGCGACGTGCTTTACGGGGGGCCCGCGTTGCCAGAACCACAGAGCACAGCCTTCTTCGTGCTGCTTATGGCGATCTTCGTTGCCCTGATGTGCTGGCTCGTGCTGACCAGGCACCTGGTGTTCAAGATCCTCGCGGCGTGCCTCGCGTTCGTCCCCGCCGTCATGTTCGGAGTCGCCGCCGTCAACAAATACTACGATTACTACCAGAACTGGGGTTCGGCGATCGCGGACTTCAGCAGCCAGGGCGAGCAGGCTGGCCTGCTCGGCGCGAGCCCGACCTCGGCCGCCGACGTGGCCGCCGTGCTGCGCGGGGCGGTCTACACCAAGGTCGCCGAGCAGGACGGATTCACCCTCCTCGTCCGGCTGCACGGCAGGGCCAGCCACCTGACCAGGAACGTCTACATCTACCTCCCGCCCCAGTACTTTCAGCCCGCGTATCGCCACTATCGATTCGGCGTGATCGAGCTGATCCACGGGTTCCCCGGTGAGCCGCAGGACTGGATCACAGTCCTAGACGTAACGGCCACGCTGCGGAATCTGATCAACGGCGGGCTGGCCAAGCCAGTGGTGCTCGTGATGCCGGACGCCAACGGCGCGCGGGGTGTCTCGCTGCAATGCCTGAATCAAGTCGGGGGCCCGCAGGACGCCACGTTCATCGCCCGCGACGTGCCCAGCTTCGTGGCCCAGAGCCTGCGGGTATGGCCACCGGGCCAGGCCTGGGGAATCGCGGGTTACTCCGAGGGCGGGTTCTGCGCGGCCAACCTGGGCCTGCAGTTCGACTACACCTACGGCTTCGCCGGTGTGCTCAGCGGTTACTTCGAGCCGCTGCTTAACCAGCTGAGCCACCCGTACAGGCTGGTCAGCCCGTTCGGCGGGAACCAGGCCCTGCGCGTGAAGAACACGCCAACCCAGGAGTTGCTCAGCTTGCCCGCCGGAGCGCCCGTCCCGCAGTTCTGGATCGGCGCGGGCGGGACCAACCCCGAGGACGTCAGGGCGGCCGAGATCTTCAGGCAGCTCGTCGAGCTACGTCAGCCCACCGTCGTGCTCAAGATCATCCCGGACGGCGGTCACACCATGTTCACCTGGCGATTGCTCGTACCGCCGATGCTCGACTGGATGACGCGCGGGATCGCGGCCAACGCCGGGCTCGCCGGTGAGCAGCCCGAACTGGAACGCGCCGACCTGTCTCGGGCTCACCGGATCGCAGGGCACAGGTAAGCCCCGGCGCGAGCATCCCCGCGTACCCGCCGCCGGCGTTGCTCGAGCCGTCCTGGGTGTCACGCCCGCGATAGCCGTGACCGCGCGCTTCACGGCAGGAAGATCGCGCGGTCACGGCCGGTCGGAGGCTGGTCAGCTGGGCTGAGGCACGATCCTGATGTACGGCTTGGGCGAGTCCCACTCGCCGAAGATCTGCTTGGCCTCGTCATTGGACACCGAGCCAGCGATGATGACGTTCTCGCCCGGGTGCCAGTTCACCGGCGTGGCCACGCGGTGCTTGGCGGTCAGTTGCAGCGAGTCGATCACCCGCAGCACCTCGTCGAAGTTGCGGCCCGTGGTCATCGGGTAGACCAGGACCAGCTTGATCTTCTTGTCCGGGCCGACCACGAAGACGTTGCGGACGGTCTGGTTGTCGGCCGGGGTGCGCGACTTGGCGTCGCCCGAGGTGCTGGCAGGCAGCATCCCGTACAGCTTGGCCACGTGGAAGTCGGCGTCCGCGATGAGCGGGTAGTTAGGGGCAGTGCCTTGGGTCTCCTCGATGTCCTTGGCCCACCGCTCGTGGTCGCCTGAGGAGTCCACGGACAGCCCGATGATCTTCACTCCCCGGCGGTCGAACTCCGGCTTGATCTTGGCCATGTAGCCGAGCTCGGTCGTGCACACCGGCGTGAAGTCCTTGGGGTGCGAGAAGAGGATCGCCCAGGAGTCGCCGATCCAGTCGTGGAAGTTGATGCGGCCGGCCGTCGAGTCGGCGTCGAAGTTAGGAGCGACGTCTCCCAGTGAGAGTGTCATGGTGATCCTTTCGGGGGTCGGGGGATGCTGACTGCAGCGACCATACCCGATTTCGGGCGAATCCCGAGCAGTTCCATCGGAATTGTTGAGAGAGATCCG
>JASIBM010000587.1 GCA_030045175.1 Streptosporangiaceae bacterium
GGTCAGCGGCGCGGCCCCGCCGGCCCAGGCGCCAGCCGCTGCCGCGTCTGGGGCGCAGGCTCGTGCCGCAGGGCCACCAGCCAGCCTGGTCACCGTTAGCTCCCGGCAGCTCCTGGCCACCGCAGGCAGCGACCGCACGGTGCGGTTGTGGGATCCGGTGACCGGTCGGCAGGTCGCCGTGCTGGCACGCCACCGGCGCGCGATCAGGGTAGCGTGCCTGGTCACCGTCGGCGGGCAGCAGCTCCTGGCCACCGCAGGCAGTGACGGCAAGGCGCGGTTGTGGGATCTGGCTACCGGGCGGCAGGTCGCCGTGCTTGAAGGCCACGAGCCCAAGATCAACGCCCTGTGCCCCGTCATCATCGGCGGCCGGCCGCTGCTGGCCACCGCCGGCAACCAGGGCAGGGTGCGGCTGTTCGGCCTGGCCACCGGGAAGTGGGCCGGCACCATGGAGGGCCATACGCGCAGGATCAACGCCATGTGCCTCCTCACCGTTGGCGGGCGGCAGCTCCTGGCCACCGCCAGCAACGACTGGACCGCGCAGTTGTGGGATCCGGCGACCGGGCGGCAGGTCGCCGTGCTGCCAGGGCACCAAGACGCGGTCCGCGCGGTCTGCGCGGTCACCGCCAGCGGGCGCCCGCTCCTGGCTACCGGCAGCAGGGACGGCTTGATGCGGCTATGGGATCCTGCTACCGGAAAGCGGGCAGCCGTGATACAAGCGCACCAGCCGGACGGCTGGCCGCGGGGAGTAACCGGGATCTGTTCCATCACAGCCGGCGGGCGGCCGCTCCTGGCTGCTGGCAGGGCGGACGGCATGGTGCGCATGTGGGACCTGGCCACAGGGAAGCGGGCCGCCGAGACGCAACGAGACCCGGACTGGGCCGCCGGCACGCCCGGATCTGTCACCAGCATCTGCGCGATCACCGCCGGCGGGCACCCGCTCCTGGCGACTGGCCACGTCACAGGCGTGGTGCGCCTGTGGGATCCCGTCACAGGGATGCAGGCCGCCGCCCTGCGTGGCCATCTTGCCGCGGTCAGCGCCGTGTGCCCAGTCACCGTCAGCTCCCCGCCGCCTCTGGCCAACGCCAGCGGCGAAGCTGCGGCATGCGAATCCGCGGCACGCGTCGAGGACTCACCGCCCGGCGGCTGAAGGCCGTGATCTTCCGGTACGGATCCTGACAATCAGCAGGGCTTACAGCGATGTGAGCTGGGCCTGGACCTGCTCGGCTTCGGATGCCCCGAGGCCGGTGTACAGGTCTAGGGCTTGCTGCCAGTGCCGGCGGGCCTGGCTGTAGTCGCCGGTGACCCGGTAGCTGCGTGCCAGGCCGTTGTGTGCCCGCGCCAGCTCGTGTTTGTGGCCTATCCGGATCGCGAGACTGAGCGCGGCCTTGTACTGGTGGCGGGCATCTTCCGGCCGTCCGGTCACGAGGAATGCCGCGCCGAGCCCATTTCGTGCGGCGGCTTCATGGACCGGTTCGCCGAGTTCTTGGCTCAAGACCAGCGATTGCCTGTAGTAGTCAACGGCCACCTCGTGATGGCCCCGCTGCATCTCGACGTCACCCAGGCGGGAAAGCGGACCCGATCGGGCGGATCGGTTGCCGACCTCACGGAATAGCTTCAGGCCCTGCCGAAGATGGCCGGTGGCCTGGTCGAATTGCCCCAGCAACCCCTCGACTTCACCCAGGTTGACCAGACCGTACGCCTCGCTGGTCTTGTCGCCGTTCTCGCGGCTCAAGATCAGGGACTGCCGGTACAGCCGGGCCGCCTGCGCAGGCCGGCCTTGCTCCTGCTCGACCATGC
The DNA here is from genome assembly GCA_030045175.1 of Streptosporangiaceae bacterium. Lineage (GTDB taxonomy): Bacteria > Actinomycetota > Actinomycetes > Streptosporangiales > Streptosporangiaceae > Chersky-822. The sequence goes on from JASIBM010000587.1 coordinate 1,798, forward strand.
CGAGATTCGACAGCGCGCGTGCCTCACCGATCCGGTCACCGGTGTCGCGGTGCAGGGTCAGGGCCTGCCGGAGATAGCGGCCGGCCCGCTGGTAGCGGCACCGCTGGCCCTCGACGATACCGAGATTGGCAAGAACGTACGCCTGGCCGTTCCTGTCACCGGTTTCGCGGTACAGGGTCAGGGCCTGCCGGAGCAGGCCGGCGGCCTCTTCGAACTGGCCTCGCCACCAGGCGACGATGCCGAGGCTGGTCAGCGCGGTGGCCTCGGCGGCGCGGTCGCCCGCACGGCGGGCGGCATCGCGGGCGTGGCTCTGCAAGGTGAACGCCTCCGCGAAGTGCCCGCCGTTCTCAAGGTAGCGCTGCAAGGTGGCGGACAACCGGGTCGCATGGCCGGGCCACCCGTTCGCGGCCGCGTACACCGCGGCCCCGACCAGGTTGGCCTGCTCCGCGACCAGCCACGCCCGCGCGACGGCGGGCTCATCCATCGGCGGTGCAGAGCTTGCGGACCTGGGAACGCGCGGGGGGCGACGGGCCTCGGCAGGAAGCACGGCGTCTATGGCAGTCGCGGCGGCGTGCAGGTAGTACTCAAGCAGGCCAGTCAGCGCCGCGCGCTTGGCGTCCTCGCCGTCGCTGGCAGCGAGCTCGCGGGCGTAGGCACGCAGCAGATCATGCATGCCGTAGTGGTCGGCGCCGACCTGCCGGAGCAAATGCGCGCGGACGAGTACCGCTAGTATCCGGCGGATCTGCTCCGGGCCGGTTCCTGCGAGCGCGGCCAGCGCATAGCCGTCGAAATCACGGCCCGGATGCAAGCCTGCCAGCCGGAACGCCCGCGCGGCAGCGGCGTCGAGATGCCGGTAGGACCAGGAGAATACCGCCCGCACCGCGGTCCGCTGGTCTCCGCCCGCGTCCAGCAGCTCAAGCCGCCGCCGCTGATCAGCCAGCTCACTCGCCAGCCGGGCGAGCGGCTCGGCGGGGCGGGCGGCGGCCAGCTCTGCTGCCACCCGTAGCGCCAGCGGCAGCCGGCAGCATTGGCCGGCAAGCTCGCGGACCGCGTCGGGCTCGGCGTCGGCTCGCTCCCCGATCAGCACCTGGAGCAAGCTGACCGCGTCCGCCTCTGGCAGCAGGTCCAGGTCAAGGCGGATGGCACCGTTGCGGGCCACGAGACCAGCCAGTGAATCGCGGCTTGTCACGATCACGACGCACCCTGGGGTGCCCGGCAGCAACGGCTGGACCTGCTCCGCCGATCCGGCGTTGTCCAGCAGAACCAGCACCCGCCGCCCGGCCAGCAAGCTCCGGTACCGTGCGGCGCGCATGTCCTCCTCAAGCGGCACATCCTTGCCTGGCACGCCAAGCGCGCGCAGGAAGCCGGCCAGCGCGTCCGTGGCTGACATCGGCTGAGCCGGGTCGTAGCCGCGCAGATCCACGTACAGCTGCCCGTCAGGAAAGCGCTTGGCGGCCCGATGCGCCCAGTGCACGGCCAGTGCGGTCTTTCCGACCCCGGCCGTCCCGCCGATCGCCGATATGATTAGCGTCTCGTGCGCCTGCTTGACTGAATGATCCACCAGCGCGGACAACGCGGCCAGTTCCTTTGTCCGCCCGGTGAAATTCGCTGTCATAGCGGGAAGCTCCAGCGGAACAGCCTGGTGAACGTCAATGACCGCGAGCCGCGACGGCTCGTGCAGCTTCAGGGCAGGGTCGGCGGTGAGCACCTGCTGATGCAGCTCACGCAATCGCGCACCTGGTTCAGCGCCGAGCTCCTCGATAAGCATGGTGCGGGCCTGCCGGTAGACCGCGAGCGCGTCGGCTTGCCTGTCACCGCGGTACAGGGCCAGCATCAGCAGGGCATGCAATCGCTCCCGGAACCTATGGGCAGCAGCGAGCTGCTCTAGCTCGATGATTACCTCAGCATGGCGTCCCAGGTGCAGGTCGGCGTCAATGCGCGCCTCTAGCGCCTGCAGTCGCATCTCCGTTAGCCTGGGCACCTCTCGTGTCGTCAGCATCTCCGATTTCACGTCCCCCAGCGGCTCACCGCGCCACAAGCACAGTGCCTCCCTCAGCACGCCTGACGCTTCGTGCCAGGTCCCGGCCCGGAGCGCGGCGCCGCCCTGCCGGCACAAGGCGGTGAAGCGCAGCAGGTCCAGTTCCTGTTCCCCGGCCTCAACCAGATAGCCGGGGTGACGCGTTACCAGCCGGCTTCCCGCCGTCGGCCCTAGCGCACGGCGTAGTCGCATTACATGCGACCGCAGCGTCACCGCCGCCCCGTCCGGTGGCGCCCCGTTCCAAACCAATTCGGCCAGCACGTCAGCTGGAACCGTCTGTCCCGCCTGGGTGAGCAGGGCTGCCAGGAGCACCCGTTGCCGCGCGGCCGACACGCTGATGGCGGCGGTCTCGTCATGAACCAGCAATGGTCCCAGGATCCCGAACCACATCTAATTCCGTCCCTGTCCCTGCTCGTGGGCCAGCCGCTGACGCCACGCGGACTCAACGCGAACTCAACGCCCATTTGTGATGCTAAAACCTGCCTGGGGCGGGGAGCGAGACCGCGGCGATCCCCGTGCCGCGAGCGGTGTGACACAGGGCCAAGAAGTTCGGTTCGCTGAAGGAGCGAGGAGGTGACGAAAGGGTGAAAATCGTAGTGAAGAAGGTCGAGAAGATCCAGGCCACGCTCATCGTGCCTGGCAGCTGATCAAGTCGGCAAGCTGCCTGCCGCGGTGGATCACGCCCACCAAGGCCCGCGATAGCCGCAGGCGCTCTGCCCATGGCGGCACGGCGTCCGCGGCTATCCGACGGACGACGGACGACCACCACGAGTTAGACGACCACCACGAGTTAGCGGCGGTGCTGCGTGATCGCACCCGGCCTGAGGAGACGCAATGCGGCCAATGCTCAAGAACGTCCTCTGGCAGCGCCACGGCGAAGACCTTTACCTCGTCGCCGATTCTGAGGCCCAGGTGGTGCTCTCCGACCCGGCCGGCGGGGTGGAGGCCCTGCTCTGCCTGCTGCGGGAGGGCACGCGCGACCTAGGCCAGCTTGCCGCGGCGCTCGCGGATCGCGTCGCGCCCTGCACGGAAGCCGAGCTCAGCGAGGCGCTTGGCGCGCTTGATGAGCTGGGGCTCCTCATCGATGCCGCCGCTCCCGTCGACCTGTCCAGTTACCAATCCGCCCGCTACGCCAGCAACCTGGCGTTCTTTGCCACGTTCGCCTCGCTGGCGCGGTCAGCCGCCTCGTTCCAGCGGGGACTGCTTGATGCCCATGTGGTATTCCTCGGGACCGGGGGCCTGGGGTCGAGCGCGATCCAAGCGCTGGCTGGTGCCGGGGTGGGCAGGATGACGCTGGTGGACAACGACGTGGTCGAGCTGCGCAACTTCGCGCGGCAGTATCTGTATCGCGAGGATGACGTGGGCCGCGTCAAGGTCGACCGCGCCGCCGAATGGGTGCGCGCATACAATTCAGCGGTCGACGTCCGGGCGGTGCGATGCTGGATCGGCGGCCCGGACGATGTGACAGATCTTCTTACCGACGCCGACCTAGTGGTCTCCGGCGTTGATCACCCCGACGAGATCGACCTGTGGGTCAACCAGGCATGCGTCAGCTCTGCTGTTCCATATGTGCGCGGTGGCATGCTTGCCCGGCGCGTGACGTACTGGTCGGTTGACCCCGGGCGCAGCGCCTGCCTTGAGTGCGACCGGCATGCGCCTGGCGGCCACGCGCCAGAACTCGGTGTGACCGAGGAACAGATGAGAACCGGGCTTGACCGCGTGAACCGGGGCATCGGTCCGGTTGCCAGCCTCGTCGGCGCCATGGTCGGGCTCGAGGCGTTGCGGTACCTCACCGGGTTCGCGCCGCCGATTGCCGCCGGATGTGAGAGGTTCTGCGATCTCGCCTCTGGGGCGGAGGAGGTCAGGACCTGGCAGCGCTGGCCGGACTGTCCCGCGTGTGCAACTGTCCCTGCGTCGCGACGCACGCTGGCTGGAACTCGATCTCATGGGTAAAGCGCCCGCTGCGGAGCTAGCCGCGGCGCCGCCACTGGCCGCGCAGAGCCGCGTTGAGCTGCGTGCGCTGAGCATCAGGCAAGAGGGCGAGTCGTTTCTCGTCGGCGACATCGCGCGTGGTGAGTTCATTGAGGTACCCGCGATCGCTGTCACGCTGATCGAAGCGCTGCAGGACGGTAGTACCCTCGCCGAGGTGACGAGCCTGGCCCAGGCCAGGGCAGGGGCGGACGTTGACGTCACGGACTTCGTCCAGACGCTGCGAGACCTGGGGTTCGTCAGGAAGATCGACGGCGTGCCGCTGTCTGGCGGCGGTCCAGAACTGACCGACGGGGGCAGGATCGGCGCCGTAGCCGCCAGGCTGGCACGCCCGCTGTACTCGGCACCGGCCTGGGCATTGTACGGCGCGCTGTTCGTCGGCTGCCTGGTCCTCATGACCGCCGAACCATGGTTCCGGCCGCACTACGGACAGCTGTTCTTCCTGTCCAACCCGGTACTGAGCATCGCGCTGCTCATCGTCATCGCGACGCCTATCATGACGCTCCACGAACTGGCGCACTGGCTAGGAGCGCGGGTCGAAGGGATCCCAGCAAGGGTCACCGTCAGCCGGCGCTACTACCTGGCGGTGCTCCAGACCGACCTGTCAGGGCTGTGGGCCTTGCCGCGGCGACGCCGATTCGGCCCGCTGCTAGCCGGCCTGGCCTGCGACACGGTCGTCATCGCCGTCTTTCTTGCCGCCCGCGCCGCCCAGTTCGAGGGCTGGTGGCATCCGCAGCCGACGGTGGCCCGGCTGCTCGCAACGCTAGTGTTGTGGCAGGCACTGGTCATTTCCCTGCAATTCATCCTGTTCTTGCGCACTGATCTGTACGCCGTGCTGATCACCGGCTTGGGCTGCACCGATCTGTCGCACGTAAGCCGGCTCCTGCTGACCCGCCGGTATCGGCGGCTCAGCGAGACCGAAGAACGTGAGCTAGCTGCGGCAAACCCACGGGACAGGTCGGTCGCACGCTGGTATAGCTGGGTGCAGCTGACCGGAGCGGTCATAGCCTTGTTCTATTTCGTGGCGTTCTTCGCGCCCGCCACCATCCGGCTGATCCGCTGGCTCGTCGACGGGCTTACCCGGTCATCCCCCGGGACGCCCGGCTTCTGGGCGGTCTTCGTATCCGGATGCGTCGCGCTCCTGCCGGTCGCGATTCCGCCCGTCACCTACCTGCGGGGCCTGCGGCACCGGCCGCGGTAGGCGCCGAGCCCTCCGCGCTCTGGGCAGCCGGCGCGAAGGCCGGGCTGGGCTGGAAGTTCGCTCGTCGCGCGGTCCGCCGGAAGGCGCTGAGCGCGGTCGGGCCGATGATCAAGATGGCCAGGGCGGTGGTGACGGCGCGGCCGGTGTCCCAGCCGAGCGACGTGCTGGCGTCGAAGACAAGGTAGCGGTGCAACTGGGCGATGAACGGCAGGCCCGGCTGGTAGGCGATGGAGCTGCCCGGATCGACAGAGAAGGGCCAGAAGCTCAGGTTGAGCAGGAAGCCGAAGGCGTAGCCGGCCACCGTGCCGAAGCCGGCCAGCATGGCGATTTCGGCTTTGCCGCGCAGTGGCGGGAGCAGGCCGGCCAGCATGCCGATCCAGGCGCAGCCGAACATCTGATATGGCATCCAGGGACCGACGCCGCCGGTAAGCAGCGCCGAGGCGAACAGCGACGTGCAGCCCAGGGCGAAGCCGAAGCCCGGGCCAAACACCCGTCCGGCCAGCACCAGGATGAAGAACACGGTCTCGATTCCCGCGGTGCCGCCGCCGAGTGGCCGGAGCGCGGCGTTGATCGCGGCCAGCACTCCGAGCATCGCGACGGCCTTGGCGTCGATGCCGCCGTCGGCGATCTCCGCGAACACGACCGCGAGCACCAGGACAAGCAGGACACCGAACATCAACGGCGGCGTCTGCGCAGAGGAAAGGGCACCGGGCGCCACGATGAACGGCCATCCGAAGGCGATCACGCCGATAAACGAGGCCATGGCCAACGTCGCCACGGACCTGCGGCGCACCCGGATCGCGGCCCTGAGCGGCTGTAGCTGCGGGGTCATGGCACGGATACCAGGTCAGGCGCGAAATCGGGCCCGGTGCCGAGCACGGCCGCTATCTGCGGCACGGTCAGGTACGGCAGCGGCGCCAGTATCTTGGCGACCTGCGGCGCGAAGGTGGGTGAGGCGGTCAGCACGGTCGCGGCCGGCCCGTCGGTCACGATGTCGCCTTCGGCCATCACGACGACGCGGTCGCAGGTGCGGGTCGCGAACTCCACGTCGTGAGTGGCGACCACGACGCAGTGGCCTTGACCGGCCAGCTTGTCAAGCGTCGAGGTCAGCGCGGCCTTGGCCCGGTAATCGAGTCCGCGGGTGGGCTCGTCCAGGCAGATCACGGCGGGCGCGGCCGCGAGCTGAATTGCCAGCACCAGCGCTAGTTGCTGCCCGGCGGACAGGTCCCTGGGGTGCGCGTCGGCGGCGATCCCGGGGGCGAGCGCGTCGAGGACGGCGCGGGCCGACGCCGTGGGGAGATCGCCCGCATCCCGGTCGGCCTGGGTCAGCTCTGCGTGCACGGTGTCGAGGTAGAGCAGATCGGCCGGGTTCTGAGGGACCAGGCCGATCAGGCGCCGGGCGGCAGCGGGCGGCAGCCGCGCCGGGTCGGTCCCGGCCGGGCCGACGGCGACGCTGCCGCCATCGCGGCGTCCGGAGCCCTGGATCGCCCACAGCAGCGACGACTTGCCTGAGCCGTTACGCCCCATCAGGGCCGTGATCTCACCCGGGCGCAGCGTCAGCCCGGCGCCGCGGACGGCGACCTGCGCTCCGTACCGGACGATGACCCCGCGAGCAGTCAGTGCCGGCGGCGCTCCGGCGTCGTAGGCCCCGGCCCCGGCGCGGCTGCCCTCCGGTGGCTGAGCAGGCAGTTTCCCGCGCAGCGCAGGAGCGAGGCGGCGGGCGTCACGCACCGACAGCGG
>JASIBM010000588.1 GCA_030045175.1 Streptosporangiaceae bacterium
TGGATGACCGTGTCGTAGGCAGCTTGCATGTGCATCGGCCCGTACTGGCCAAAGCCCGAGATGGAGCACACGATCAGCCGTGGATGCTCCTGTACCAGCTTGGCCGGGTCAAGGCCGAGCCTGGCCATGACGCCGGGGCGGAAGTTCTCCACGACCACGTCCGCCTTGGCGATCATCGACTCCGCGACGGCGAGGTCAGCCGGATCCTTCAGGTTGAGCGCGATGCTCTCCTTGCCGAGGTTGGCGAACCGGTAGTACTCAGAGGTTCCGTCGCTGGCGAACGGCCCCATCTGCCTGGTGTCGTCGCCGGTGCCAGGCCGCTCGATCTTGATGATGCGCGCGCCGGCGTCCGCGAGCATCCGGGTGCAGGTCGGCCCGGCAAGTACGCGCGTGAAGTCCACGACCGTGATGTGCTCCAGGGCGTGCGGCTTGCCAGGATCAAGGTGCTCATCTGGGGTGGCGGCGCCGTGCGTGACGACTTCCGTGCTCATCGGAATCTCCTGTCCGGCGGTAAGCCGTCAGCGGGCGGGCTGCAGCGACCTGGTGACGTTCATGCCGGCCAGATGACCGCTTTCGGTACCGGCCGCCGGGTCGATGACGGCATTGATCAGCGTCGGCTGGCCGGCGTCAAGCGCGGCGCGCAGCGCGTGGCCTAGCTCATCTGGGGTGTCGGCCTGGTAGCCGGTACCGCCGAACGCGGCGATGAGCTTGTCATAGCGGCTGGAGTGCAGCAGGACCGTCGGAGCCGGATCGGCTGAGTGAGCGTTGACCTCGTCACCCTTGTAGATGCCGCCGTTGTTGAAGACCACGGTCACGACGGGCAGGTGGTACCGGCAGATGGTCTCGATCTCCATGCCGCTGAACCCGAACGCGCTGTCGCCCTCGATGGCCACGACCGGCTTGCCCGATTCGACGGCCGCGGCGATCGCGTATCCCATTCCGACGCCCATGACGCCCCAGGTGCCTGAGTCGAGGCGGTGCCGCGGCTGGTACATCGGCACGATGTCGCGGCCGAAATCGAGGGTGTTGGCGCCCTCGTTGACGAGGTAGACGTCACGGCGGTCGTCAAGCACGTCGCGGATCGCCCGCAGCGCGGTCGAGAAGTTCATCGGCCTGGCCTCGGCCGTGAGCCTGGCGTGCATCTTCGCCACGTTGCGCGCGATCCGCTCCCTGATCTGATCCCACCAGGCGGCAGGCACGGCGACCTGGCCCGACCGCAGCGCGCGGGTGAGCTCGGCCATCACCGAGGCGATGTCGCCGACCACGGGCGCCGCGATCGGCCGGTTGCTGTCGATTTCCGCCGGGTCGACATCGACCTGGATGAACCGCGCCGACGCCGACCAGCGCGGCGATCTCCCGTTGTCGAGCAGCCAGTTCAGCCGGGCGCCGATGAGCATCACGACATCGGCCTGCCCGAGCACCAGGGAACGGGCGGCGGCCGCCGACTGCGGATGGTCATCGGGCAGCAGGCCCTTAGCCATCGACATGGGCAGGAACGGTATGCCGGTGGCTTCGACCAGGGACCGGATGGCCTCATCTGCCCGGGCGTACGCGGCACCCTTGCCAAGCACGATCAGCGGCCGTTTCGCCTCGGCAAGCAGGTCCAGGGCGCGCGCGACGGAGTCCGGGGCGGGAATCTGCACGGGAGCAGGGTCTACCGGCTGGAACAGCGAGGCCCGGCCAGCATCGGCGGGGATCGTGGCCCCGAGCACGTCGGCAGGCAGATCGAGATACACCCCGCCCGGCCGCCCGGATGCCGCCGCGCGGACGGCCCTGGCCACTCCCAGGCCGATATCCTGCGGCCGGTCCACCCGGAACGCGGCCTTCGTGAAGGGCTTCGCCGCGGCCAGCTGGTCGAGTTCCTCGTAGTCACCTTGCTGCAGGTCGATGACGCTGCGCTGGCTTGACCCGCTGATCTGGATCACAGGGAAGCAGTTGGTGGTGGCGTTGGCCAGCGCCACCAGGCCGTTCAGGAAGCCTGGCGCGGAGACCGTCAGGCAGATGCCTGGCCGGCCGGTCAGGAAGCCAGCAGCGGCGGCCGCGTGCCCGGCCGCCTGTTCCTGCCGGAATCCGATGTAGCGAATGCCCCTGGCCTGCGCGACCCGGGCAAGGTCAGTGACCGGGATGCCGACCACCCCGTACATCGTGCCGACGCCGTTCGCCCGCAGCGCGTCGGCCGTCAGGGTGAAACCGTCGGTAAGCGCGCCGTCTGGGTGCGTGCTCAGGCCGGCGACGTGCTGTGACATGGCTGCTCTTGCCCCCGTTTTGTGTTGCCGCCAGAACCCCGCTCGTGCTCAGACGGTGTCGATACCCGGCGATCACGGTGTTACACGAGCCGGTCACGGCCACCATGGTCGTCGTCGGCGTGCAGGACCTGGCGGCCGTGCAGGGAGAGCAGCAGGGCGAACGAGGGCCCGATGAGCAGCGCGACCACGACGAACAAGATGACGATCGCGACGAACGTGGCGTGCGGGGCTCCGGCATTGGTCAGCGTCACTCCGGTGCCTGGCAGCAGCACCGGGTACTGGGCCACGCCCCATCCCCAGATGACCGCCGCGACGCCGAGCGCCGCGATGACCCGCACCCCGGCCAGGCGCCGGGCGGCGAGCAGGGCGAGCACGGCCAAGCCGCAGAGCCCGGCGACGATGACCAGCGGCAGCGCCCGCCCGGTGAGGCCACCGAGGAGTGCTGGATCTTTGACATGCAATTCGGCCAGCGCGGCCAGGGACAGCGCGCCGCACGCGA
>JASIBM010000589.1 GCA_030045175.1 Streptosporangiaceae bacterium
TCGTGCTCGGCAACTGGACGGCCTGGTGGGCCTACCTGGCCGGACCGCTGATCGGAGCGCTGATCGCGGTCGGCTTCGCCCACATCCTCCGCGGCCGGGGAGGCGGCGCGTTCGGGCGACGGGCGGCGCAGGGCACCCTCGGCACCGAGTGGCTGCCTGGCAGCCGCGCTTTAGGGGGCGATCGCCGGCAGGGGTGATTGGCGTCGGCAGGGGTGATTGGCGTCGGCGGTGCATGACCGAGTCCAATGTCGCTCAGGTCTTTTCGATCATGGCTTGCGTGGTCACGTTTTGGCTCAGCTCTGCCAGCAACGGCTCCGTCTCCGTCTCCGTCTCCGTCCCCGGCTAGCCGGTGCGAGACGGTCGCGCCGGGCCACGTCTCAGCAGCACGGTCACGCCGGGCCGCGCCTCAAGCAGTCAGGCCTGTTTCGTCACTATCACCCCTTTCGTTCCGTGTGCCGCGCCATCGCCGGCCTGGTGGATGTGCCATTGACCCGGAAGAACCGGACCGATCCGCCATTCATCAGGGCGAAAAATTGAAGTCTGTGACGTGAGATAACCAGGTGACCCGTGGGACATCCTGGCCGCGCGCCAGTCCGGGCGCCGCGCAGTCCGTGACCGTAGTGCCCGCTTTGTCCTGCCCAGAGGCGCTGGGCCGCACCGCGGGGCCCGCGCTGTCGCCGAGGACGGCGGTAAGTGCTCCCACGGCGTCGCCAGGGCTCGGGGCGAGCGCGATCATCCCGGCTGCCAGGCTGGCCAGCATCCCGCGACAAGCCTCGAACGAAGATCAACTCAAGCTAGGCGGCATTGTGGCCGAGTCCGCACGCCCCGAGAACCGCAGGATGCTCGATTAAGCGGACTAAGGATCCTAAATCGGGTCGGTGTGGGCGGGCTGCGGCGCGGGTTGTCGGCGGCCATCGGTAGATTTCCAATATGACCTTGACCCTGATGGCTGTGCACGCTCACCCAGACGACGAAGCATCGAGCACGGGCGGCGTGCTCGCCAGGTACTCCGACGAAGGCATCACGACAGTGGTCGTGACGTGCACGAACGGAGAGTTCGGCGACGGTCCGGACGGCATCAAGCCGGGCGACAACGGCCACGACACCGCCGACGTGGCGCAAACCAGGCTCGCTGAACTGCGCGAGTCCTGCAAGTACCTGGGCGTCACAGAGCTCGAGGCACTCGGTTACCACGACTCGGGGATGCCCGACTGGGAGTACCGGCATGACCCCGAGGCATTTTGCAACGTGCCCATCGAGACGGTGGCCGGCCGCGTCTCGTCGCTGATCGAGCGGTACCGGCCCGACGTGGTGGTGACCTACGACCCCGATGGCACCTACCAGCATCCAGACCACGTCCATGCCAGCCGGGCCACGATCGCGGCGGTTGAGATGACCCCGTTGCCCGCGAAGCTCTACTTCACATCGATGCGGCGCAGCCAGTGGCTGCAGGTGATGCAGGCGTTGCGGGAGGCGGGCTCGGACGTGCCGGAGTGGGAGTTCACCGAGGATGACGTGCGGAAGATGCACGAGGCGGAAGAGCGCATCACCACCACGGTGGACATCACTTCTGTCCTCGATCGCAAGCGCGCGGCACTGCTCGCGCACGCCAGCCAGATCACGGATTCCTGGTTTACCAAGATCCCGCCGGAGGTCGCAGGGTCAATCTTCGGGAAGGAAACCTTCATCAGGTTCCTGGACAAGACCGGGGCGTCAGTCCCCGAGTCCGACCTCTTCGCTGGCTTGCGCTAGCCTGCCCGCCCGCCTTCGGCTCGGTCGCGCCGGGCGGGGTCCTCGATCGCGCCCGAGGTGGGTCCTTGGCCGCGCCGGGCGGGTCGTCTCGCCCGAGTGGGTTACTGCGCTGGCGTGGCCAGTTCTGGCTCGCGGCCGCGCACGGCGTCGGGCGGGACCTGGTCGCGCCGCTTGCGGGCGGCGGTGATGATCAGGCCGATGCCGAGCGCGCCGGCCGGTGGCAGCGTGACCAGCACCGGGATCTGATAGCGCCAGGTGAACTCGAAGAAGTCGGAGATCGCGAGCAGCGCCAGGGCGCTCACGAAGAACAACACGCAGGCCTGGGCGACGCCGCGTCCCGACGGGCCGATCCTGCGCCGGGCGAAGATCAGCACCGAGCCGACCAGGCCGGTCACCACGAACAGCGCGAGCAGCGGACCGGGTGTGTACCCGCCATTGAGCTGGTAGCTGCGAAGGAACCTGGCTATCGGCACGTCTACCTGCGGCGGGCCGCCGAATGCTGGCTTGAGCATCATGGTCTTGCCTGAGCTGAGCGGCGGCACGAGTATCCAGATGTGGTTGTTCTTGATGAAGATGTAGGGGAGGTAGGTCGGGAAGTTGCCTTGGAACTGCCACCGCCAGATCGGGGTGTCGCCGGGCCTGGTGTGCCTGGTGAGCGCGAACAGCTTCACCGAGTCGTGCAGGATGGCGCTGATTACCCGCAACGGCTGCTGCAACTCAACCGCCCTGTTGAACTTGGAGACCAGCGGGCCGTTGGTCCCGCCCGCCACGCCGGGCGGCAGCGTCTCGTGCAGGTAGTACGTGTGCAGCGGCGACAGCGCGTTGTGGTCCAGCCAGTCAGGGCCCTGGGCCTGCTGCGCCTTGGTCGGGCAGAGCGGTCGCTCGTCGGCAGGAAGGCTGAGAGTCGCGCAGTCAGCGGCCGCCGCCATCCGCCCGTAGGTCAGGCTGACCGACGACTCTGAGATCCGGAAATGACCGGTGAGATCGAGAGAGGCTGTCATGTAGAGCACCACGGCCAGGGCGAACGCGGCGGTCACGGCGATCGCGTTGCGCAGCATCAGGCGCCAGCCACCGCCGATCGCCAGCACGTAGACAAGCGCGGGCAGGATGAGGATCTCTCCAGCCTGCCGCAGTCCGGTAGACGCGCCGAGCAGGGCGCCGCCGATGATCAGCAGGCCCAGGCTCGGTACCGGCTTCCAGAGCAGCAAGACCAGCCCGGCGACGATCATCGCCTCGAACCACACATCGGGCATGATCATGGCCTCGACCTGAAGCTGGTACGCGTCGAGCAGGACCGGCGCGATGGCCAGGGCGCCAAGCCAGCGTGGCGCGCCGCGGCGGACAAGCACCGCGCACAACGCGATCGCCATGGCGATGCCGAGCAGGTGCTGCACGAATTCGACGGTGCCGAGGTCTCCGAACGCCAGGATCAGCTTGAGCGGGATCTTGTACGCGACCGGGTCGGACCCTAGCCAGTAGGAGTACAGGTACTTCAGCGAGTCGATGTAGAGGATGGCGGGGTGGTAGGCCATCATGACCAGGACCCGCAATACCGCGCCGATCGTGATCAGCGCGGACGCCAGCCAGTGCCGCCTGAGCATGGCTGAGGTCTTGGCGAGCAACGCTACGGCGGATTGCCGGCGGTTGGCCGACGTTATTGCTGGCTGAGGCGTAGGCGTCATCGCTGGCTGAGGCTGTGACATGTACGGTTGTCCCGATCGTCGCTGGCTATGCCTGGCTGGCCACAGCACCCCGTTGCCACAGCCCTGATGGCCCGGTCACACTTCGTTTGCGCGGCAGGGTTAGCCTGGCGGGCTCGCAAACTTTTAGCCATTGGGGGAAACTTCGGGTGCCGTCCCGTTGAGCCTACCGGACCACTCGAGCCGGGCTGTCCGCTACGGGATTTTCAGGCTGTCAGACGCCCGGACTAGGGTGCGTCCCGCAGGCTGGCGGCCTGCGGACGCACCCTGGGGTGATGCGAGTGCGCGGCGATGCACGCTGGCGGGAGCTTGACGACCTGGTACGGGCCGCGACGTCGCTGATCTGCGCGCCCCAGCCCGGCACGCCTGGTCGCTGCGGTGTCTGCCGCGCCCCGGCCGGGCGCAGGTCGTACTGCGCACAGTGCGAGCTGCATGTCGAGTGCGCCCAGGGCAACCTCGCTGACGTGGTCGTGCCGATCGCGTATGCGATCAAGGGCGACCCGCATGCCAGGCGGCTGTGGCAGTACAAGTCAGCCGGGCTCCCGCGGGGTATCGCGGAGATCGCGGCCTCGCTGATGCGCGCGCAGTTGCTGGTCTTCCTGCGCGATCACCGCGCTTGCGTATTCCGCGCGGCGGGGATGATCGGCCCCACCCACATCGCGGTCGTCCCCACGGCTCGTCGCCGGCCAGGCCCGCACCCGTTGCGGGCACTCGTCGCACCGTACCTGCACGGCCCGTGGGCCGAGCTGACGGCAAGTTCACGGCAGGAGGGGACGAGAGAGCTAGACCCTGGCCGGTTCGCAGCCGCGCCCATTCCAGGAGCCCGGGTCTTGCTCATTGACGACACCTGGACCACCGGGGCGAGCGCTCAGTCTGCCGCGATGGCGCTGCGGCGCGCCGGGGCGCTGTCCGTGGCCACGATAGTGCTTGGCCGTCACGTCGGCGCGGCCGAGGCAGAGTCGGCGGGCCTCGCGCGGCTGCCGTTCCTGCCCGGAAGCTGCGCCGTGCACTAAGGAGCTGGCAGAGTCCTCCGCAAGGCACTAGGGAGCTGGCTGAGTCCGCAAGGCACTAAGGGGCTGGCAGAGTCCGCAAGCTAAGGGCGCGCCCGGAGCGGGCTAGCAGAGCTCGCCGGTGACCGTAGTCTTGACGAGTGGTTACCACGCCAACCCGAACCGCGCTGGTCCGCCGGGCCAGGCGGATCAATAGAGAACTCGCTGAGCTTTACCCGGACGCGCATTGCGAGCTCAACTTCACGTCGCCACTGGAACTGCTGGTAGCGACGATCTTGTCGGCGCAGTGCACCGACAAGCGGGTGAACCAGGTCACGCCGGTCCTGTTCGCCAGGTACCGCACGGCCTCCGACTACGCCGGCGCCGAGCGCGAGGACATCGAGAAGATCATCGTGTCCACCGGGTTCTTCCGGGCCAAGACGACCAGCATCATCGGACTCGGCCAGGCGTTGTGCGACAGGTTCGGCGGACAGGTGCCGAACCGGCTGGCCGATCTGGTCACGCTGCCCGGGGTCGGCAGGAAGACGGCCAACGTCGTTCTCGGCAACGCGTTCGGGATCCCCGGCATCACCGTCGACACCCACTTCGGCAGGCTTGCCAGGCGGTTCGGCTGGACCACCTCAGATGACGCGGA
>JASIBM010000590.1 GCA_030045175.1 Streptosporangiaceae bacterium
CGGCAGATCTCGATGGTCTCGCGGGTCCGCCCGACCGGGGCGTCGTAAGGCACCCCGTGCCAGCCCTCGATCACCTGCGGCCCGGAGACCCCGATGCCCAGGTTGAACCTGCCGTCGGACACGTAGTCGAGCCCGGCCGCCGTCATCGCCGTGAGCGTCGGCGTCCTGGTGTAGAGCTGCATGATGCCGGACGCGAGCTGCAGCCGCTCGGTCTTCGCAGCCACGTAGCCGAGCTGGCTGACCGCGTCATAGCTGTACGCCTCGGGGACGAAGACGATGTCCAGGCCAGCCTTCTCGTAGTCGGCGAGCTCGACGACCGTCTCGGCGAAGCCGCCGGCGTAGTTCAGAGACATCCCGATGCGCAACTAGATCTCCCGCGGTGGTTGGCTGGCGACCATGGCATCGTAACTGTCACGACTCGGCAGGCAACAGCCCAGCGAACGACACTCATGATCGCGAAGACTTAGCCTTCGGCAGGCAACAACCCGGCGATCGCCCGCAGGGCCAGCCGGTACGAGTCGAACCCGAATCCCGCCACTGTGCCGTCCGCCACGCCGGCCACGACCGAGGTGTGCCTGAAGGCCTCCCGTGCAGCCGGGTTGGACAGGTGCACCTCGACAAGCGGCGCCGTACGCATGGCCAGGGCGTCGCGCAGCCCGTAGGAGTAGTGGGTGAACGCCGCGGGATTCAGCACGATCGGCACCCGCCTGTCGGCGGCCTCATGCACCCACGCGAGCAGTTCTGCCTCGTCGTCGGTTTGCCTGAAGTCGACGAGCAGCCCGAGTTCGGCGGCCGTCGCCGCGCACGCCCGCTGTAGCTCGTCCAGGCTCGCCGTGCCGTAGACGTCCGGCTCGCGCGAGCCAAGCCGGGACAGGTTGGGCCCGTTAAGCACGAACACGGTCCGCATCGATCACCTCATCAGCAGGCTGGGCGTTCGAGCCACAATCTCTCACATTGGCTAAGCGATCTTGTGAATACGGCCGGGCGAACGGGCGACCCTGAAGCTGTATCACGAACCGTGATGCAATGCTCGCATGACCATCGCCATCAGCCTGCGGCTTGACGACGAAGCCCAGCGTGCGCTGGGCCAGCTCGAAGCAGCCGGCCTGAGCCGATCCGAAGCGATCAGGCGAGCCATCATCGAGAGCGCGGCCAGGCTGCGACGGCGCGCTGCTCTCGCCCAGGAAGTCGCAGCACTCGAAGCCGACGAAGCCGACCGGCGCGAGATGCTCGAGGTTGCCGCAATGATGGAGAGCCTGCGTGCTGCGGGGTGACATTCTCGAGCTACGCGTTCCACGAGGACATGGGCACGAGCAACGCGACCGCCGCTTCGGAGTCGTGGTCCAGGCCAATGAGTTCCTGCCCCGCTCCGTCGTGCTCGTCGCTCCAATATCGCGCAGCGCCAGGCCAGCATCGTTCCGCCCGGAAATCGACTTGCTAGGTGAGGAAACCCGCATCTTGGTCGAGCAGGTCGGCGCCGTCCACGTGAGCCGCCTAGGCGACCTCGTCGGCCATGTCACCCCCGAACAGCAGTGGGGCATCGACGAGGCGCTCATGACGGTCCTCGGATTGCGCTAGCTGGCCCCGGCCCCGGACTGCGGCCAGCCGGACTCGCCACGCGTCGAGGCCAGCCGCTGTCAAGGCGCAGTCTCGCCGAGCCATGCCCAACAGCCGCCCGTTTCATCACCATTACCCGCTTTGCTCGCGCTTGCAGCGATCTATCAAACAACAGCGTGGGGCCCTTACTGTTGCTGCGACAGCAGTAAGGGCTCCACGCTGCTGTCACCGGTGCTCGGGACAGACGTGATCATGCCAGCGCCCAGGCCGTCGACAAGCCCAAGACAGGATCACGCGGAATTGTGCACGAGCTATTTTCGCCTGCTTCCCGATTATCTGGTAGCGGGACGATAAGGGCGTTTGGGCCTCGTGATATGGCAGGCTGGAGTGGTGCACAAGGGCGGGGACGAACAGCAGTGGGACTTTTTCGTCTCTTATACGCAGGCTGACCGGGCGTGGGCGGAGTGGATTGCCTGGCAGCTTGAGGCCGACGGCCACCGGGTGCTGATTCAGGCGTGGGACATGGTGCCGGGCAGCAACTGGGTCCATCAGATGCATGAAGGCGTGCGGAAATCTACCCGCACGGTCGCGGTCCTGTCGGCGGCCTATGCGGAGTCGGCGCACGGCATGGCCGAGTGGGAGGCCGCCTGGCGCGAAGACCCACTCGGTCGGCAAGGCAGGCTCCTGGTGTTCCGGGTCACTGACTGCGAGCTTCCTGGCCTGCTCGCCGGGGTGGTAGGGGTCGACCTGCTCGGCCTGGACCAGGCAACCGCACGAGACCGGGTCAGGTCCGCGGTCCGCGGCGCTGTCACTGGCCGGACCAAGCCGACGGAGGAGCCAGGCTTCCCGCCCAACGCGTTGGCGGCGCGGGCGGGGTTGCCGGAGCGGGCCGAGCCGCGGTTTCCCGGCGCGCTGCCTGCGGTGTGGAACGTGCCGCCACGCAACCCGAACTTCACCGGCCGGGCGGCCGAGCTAGACCGGCTGCGCGAGTGGCTGGCCGGGCACCCGGCGGTGACCGTGCACGCGCTGCACGGGATGGGCGGCGTCGGCAAGACCCAGACCGCCATCGAATACGCGCACCGGTACGCCGGCGAGTACGACCTGGTGTGGTGGATCAACGCGGAACGCACGGCCCTGATCGGCGACCAGATCGCCAGCCTGGCCGGGGAGCTGGGCTTGCTGCCCGTGGCCGATCCACCGGCCATGCTGGGCGCGGTGCGCCGCGCGCTGCGCGCCAGGGACCGATGGCTGCTGATCTTCGACAACGCCGAGGACGCTCAGGACATTCGGGCACTGCTGCCGGGCGGAGCCGGGCACGTCCTAATCACCACCCGCCGCAGCGGGTTCCGGGCCCTCGGCGAGGTGCTGGACCTAGACACTCTGGCTCACCCGGACGCGGTCGCGCTGCTGCGCCGCCGGGCACCCGCGCTGACCGACACGCAGGCCGGGGAACTGGCCGACCGGCTGGGTGACCTGCCGCTGGCCCTGGACCAGGCCGCCGCGTACCTGGATCAGACAGGCATGCCGCCGCAGGAGTACCTTGGCCTACTCGACACCCGGAGCGCTGACCTGCACGGTCGCGGCCACGCCGCCGGTCATCGCGACACCATCGCCACTGTTTGGTCGGTCTCACTCGACCGGCTCCAAGCCAGCGCTCCGGCTGCGGTCCAGCTCCTGGAACTTTGCGCATGGCTGGCCCCGGAGCCGATCCCGCTGGACCTGTTCACTGGCCATTGCGACCTGCTGCCCGAGCCACTCGCCCGCGCGGCGGCGGACCCAGTTGCCTTTAACGACACGGTCGGCGCGCTGACCGGCTATTCCCTGGCCCGCCGCCTCGATGACAGGATCGTCGTACACCGGCTCATCCAGGACGTCACCCGGCACCGCCAACCCGGCAAGCCAGAACTGGCCGCGAGCGGGAACTTCGGCACGGTTCTCGCTTTGCTGCGCGCCGACCTACCTGACGAGGTCTGGGCAACGCCCGAGAACTGGCCGCGCTGGCGATCACTGCTGCCCAGCGTCATCGCGGCCACCGGTCATCACACCGGGACGACGGCGGCTGACACGGTCGCCTGGCTGCTCGCTCAGGCAGGTACCTACCTGAGACGCCAGGGCCGGTTTGCCGAGGCTCTGATCCTGCACCAGCGAGCACTGCGTATCATTGAGGCCGCAGTCGGCCCTGACCACCCCGACGTGGCCCACGCCCTGAACTACCTTGGCCGGGCGCTGACAGACCTAGGCCGACCCAGCGAAGCGCTGCCCCTACACCAGCGGGCACTACGCATCCGAGAGGCCGCACTCGGCCTCGACCACCCCGCCGTCGCCAGCGACCTGAACTTCCTTGGCTGGGTACTGTCCGAACTGGGCCGACCCAGCGAAGCGCTGCCCCTGCAACAGCGGGCGCTGC
>JASIBM010000591.1 GCA_030045175.1 Streptosporangiaceae bacterium
TCGTCGAGCCTGGCCGCCGCCAGGCGGGCCGAGGTGGCCGACTCCCTGCGGGTGCTGCGCCGTGGCGACATCATCGTGGTCCCAGGTGGCCGGCGAGCAGGCCAGGCCGTGGTGCTCACCCCGGCCACCGACGCGACGACGCCGACGCTGCTGATCCTGACCGAGCACCGCCAGCTCAAGCGCCTGGCCCCGGCCGACTGCCCGGACCCGGTCACGGCCATCGCCAAGATGCCGGTCGGCGGGCGGTTCAATCCGAGGTCACCGCAGCACCGCAAGGACCTGGCGGCTTCCATGCGCAACAAGCTCGCTGGCGTCGATCCAGCCAGGCTTCGCCGGCGGCCCGGCCAGGACATGGACCCGGCCGCAGCCCAGGCCGGCGTGGCCGACCTGCGGCGGCGGCTGCGCCAGCATCCGTGCCATGACTGCCCGGACGTGAACGCGCACGCCAGGCAGGCCGAGCGCTACGTTCGGCTGGAACGGGAGGCCGACGCGCTCGACCGGCGGGTAGCCGGCCGCGCGCACGTGATAGCCCGCACCTTCGACCGGGTCTGCGCCGTCCTCGCCGAGCTCGGCTACCTGGATGGTGCCACGGTGACCGCCGACGGCAGGACGCTAGCCGGGATCTACTCCGAGCTTGACCTGCTGGCCTCGGAGTGCCTGCGCCGCGGCGCCTGGGCGGGACTCGGCCCGGCCGAGCTCGCCGCGTGCGTGTCCGCGCTGACGTTCGAGTCGCGCGGGCGCGGCGACTCCGCGTCGCCAAGGCTGCCCATGGGCCAGGTCAGCGCCACGCTCACGGCGATGACCAGGCTCTGGGGCGAGCTCACGGGGATCGAGCACGGCCACGGCCTGTCGTTCCTGCGCGAGCCGGATCTCGGCTTCGCCTGGGCCTCGCACGCCTGGGCCAGCGGCCAGCCGCTAGAACGGGTGCTCGGCGAGGAGATGACGCCGGGTGACTTCGTGCGGGCGGTCAAGCAGCTCATCGACCTGCTCGACCAGATCCGCGACGCGTGCGGTGACCCCGGCCTGGCCGCCGTGGCCGGGGCCGCGATCAGCGCGCTGCGCCGCGGCGTTGTGGCCTACAGCTCGGTGTAGCCCCGGATAATGCGTTGCGCGACGCCGCGGCGGCATTGGACGCTGAGGCACATGGACCAGCGCGTGGGCGAAGACGGGCCGCCGCCCGGCCAGACCGAGATCAGCAGGCTGGTGCCCGACCAGTGGGCGGCCTACCGGCGGGCCAGGCTGGCCGCGCTGGCCGAGGCGCCGTACGCGTTCGGGTCGACCCTCGGTGGCGAGGCGGGACTGGACGAGCGCCGCTGGCGGGAGCGGATCGAGTCCTCGGCCACGTTCCTGGCCTGGCGCGACGGGCGGCCGGTCGGGACGGCGACCGGCTTGGCGAGCATGCCAGGCCAGGACCATGACCTCGCTGGCTCCTGGGAGCTTGTGGGGATGTGGGTGGATCCGGCCGCGCGGGGCTCCGGGGTGGCCGACCGGCTGGTCGACGCGGTCGCCAGGCACGCCCGAGCGGAGGGAGCGCCGGCGCTGACCCTCTGGGTCACCGACATCAACGACCGGGCGCGCGCCTTTTACCTGCGGCTCGGCTTTCGCCTGACGGGCGTGCGCGGCCTGATCAGGACGGCCGAGCCCGACCAGTGGGGAGAACTGATGGTCCGCGATCTGAGCGGATAGCCCGGCCATTTCTGGCAGGATCGCCACGTGGCCTCGCTCATGCTGCTCGACACCGCGTCGCTGTACTTCCGCGCCTTCTACGGCGTCCCGCAGACCACGACCGCGCCGGACGGCACCCCGGTGAACGCGGTGCGCGGCCTGCTCGACATGATCGCCAGGCTGGTCCGGGCGCGACGTCCTGGCGTGCTGATCGCCTGCATGGACGCGGACTGGCGGCCGGCGTTCCGGGTCGCGGCCATCGGGTCATATAAGTCGCACCGCGCCAACCCGGACGGCTCCGAGCAGGTGCCCGGCGCCCTGGCCGCCCAGGTCCCGGTGATCGGCCAGGTGCTCGCGGCCGCGGGAGTCGCGATGGCGGCGGCCGACGGCTTCGAGGCGGACGACGTCATCGGCACGCTGGCGGCGCGCGCGGACCGGCCCGTTGAGATCGTCACTAGCGACCGCGATCTGTTCCAGCTCGTCGATGACTCGCGCGAGGTCCGGGTGCTCTATACGGCCAAGGGAGTCGGGCAGCTTGAGGTGATCGGCGAGGCAGCGGTGACCGAGCGTTATCAGATACCCGGGCGCGGCTACGCCACGTTCGCCGCGCTGCGCGGCGACCCGAGCGACGGCCTGCCCGGGGTGCCCGGGGTGGGGGAGAAGACGGCGGCGGCGCTGGTGCGGTCGTTCGGCACCGTGCCGGCGATGCTGGCCGCGATCGACGCGGGGCACGGCGGCTTCCCGCCGGGCAGCCGGGCCAAGCTGGTGGCCGCCCGTGCTTACCTGGAGGCGTGCGGGCCGGTCGTCAGCGTGGCGTCCGACGCGCCGGTACGGGCGGTCACCGACGTGCAGGTGCACGGTCAGCTGCCGCGAGCCGCGGCGCCCGATGACCGCCAGCCTGGCGAGCTGGCTGGGTCAGGCAAGCTCCCGTCCAGGCCGTCCGATCCGGCCGCGCTCGCCGAGCTTGACGCGCGCTGGGACCTGGGCAGCTCACTTGGCCGGATGATGTCGGCGCTGGCGGCCAGGCCGGGCTAGCGGTGGTTAGCTATGGCACGAGGACGGTGCGCTGGCCGGGCGGGTCGGCGCGGGTCCAGGCTCCCTCCACATCGGCCAGGGGCACCGTGCTCGCCGTGACCGTGATCGCGCCTGAGCTGATCTCGTCCACCAGCGAGGGCAGTTCGGCGAGGTACTCCTGAGCCGTGACGGCGCCCTGGCCGACACCCTGGATGCGGAGGTTGGCCGAGCGCAGCGCGGCTGACGGCAGCTCGATCGCCGGCCCGGCGAGCGCTCCGATCTGGATCCAGTTCAGCAAGCGGCTGCGGTCGGACCGCGCGGTGAGCAGCGCGCCGATGGCTTCCTGCGCGGGCTTGCCCCACAGGTAGTCGATGACGATGTCGACCTCGGCCGCCGCGGCGGCGAGGGCACTGGCCGTGGCGCCGGCATCGCCGGTCAGCTGGACCATGTCGTCGGCGCCGGCCGAGGCCAGCGCGCTGAGCCTGCCGGGGTCACGGCCCGCGCCGATCACGCGCCCGGCACCCAGGTGCCTGGCCACCTGGACGGCCATCGTGCCCGCGTTCCCTGTCGCACCGAGCACAAGGACGCTCTGGCCGGCCTCGATCGGCACGCGGCGGCGGAGCGCTACCCATGACGACATCGCGGGGTTCATGGCCGCGGCGATCTTGACGATGTCGGCATCATCGGGCAGCGGGACGGCGCGGCGAGCGTCGGCGACGGCCTTGTCTGCCATGGTGCCGATGACGTCGTCGCCGGCCAGGAAGTAGATCCGCTTGCCGTCCGGGCGCTGTCCGACCGCGTCGATGCCGGGGATCATGGGCAGCGTGCCAGTGCTCGTGTAGTGCGCTGCGGCGGCACCGGATCTGACCCGCGGGTGCAGGCCGACGGCGAGGACGTCGACCAGCATCTCCTCGTCGGCGCTCGGCCGCGGAACGTCGAACGGCTGGTAGCGCGGTGGCTCGCGGAACGAGGTGACCACCGCCGCGTTCATCTTGTCCATCCCCGTCTCCTCTCGCGCGCCACCGA